>JBGSUY010000178.1:0-1578 GCA_041753195.1 Chromatiaceae bacterium | reverse complement strand
GGCGGCGCCCGCCGCGGCCCCGGCCATGGCCAGCTGGCTGCGGTTGAGGCCCAGGGTCTGCTGCACCTCCTCGGAGAAGAGGTCCTTGCTCAACACCGACCCCGGCGGGTTCCAAACGTTGTGGCGGAAATCGGCGCGGATCTCGGCCTGGGTCTCCGTCTCCAGCCGGCGCAGACTCTCCTGGAAGGTCTTGAGCAGGGTCGCCTGGATCGCCTCGATTTCCGCCTGGCTTGGCGCCTCCTCCACCCGCACCAAGCGCTCCACCTTGAGGGTCAGGGCCCTTTTCAGCAGGCTCAGGATGCTCTCCACGCACTGGTCGATACGCCGCCCCCAGTCCCGCTCGAAGCTGCGGATGGTGGCATCCAGGCGCGCCTCCCAGCGCTGGTCGATGGTCTTTAGCGCCCCCAGCAACCGGATGCGCTCATCGTAGGTGGCGCGGTGGGCGTTGAACTCGCGCACTGCGTTGAAGGCCATGTTTAGGGCGTCCCGCCAGGCGCCCATGTGGCCATCCACGTTGGTCTGGTTGTTGAGGATTGCCATGCGCGGGCGGGCGGTAAGACGCAGGAGCTCCATCTCCACCCGGTCCTTCTCCTTGATGCGCTTGGAGCCATCCACCACCAGGATGATCCCGGCGCCATCGGCCACCGGCCGCAGCAGGTCGCAGTCGTGGACGAACAGGGGCTGGTCCTCATGGGCCTCGACGAAGGCACCCGCCAGGTTTGGCAGCTGGGGGTGGGCCTGGAACCACTCCAGGATGTCGTTCGGGTTCTGGAAGCCCGGCGTGTCGATGAACTCCAGGATACGCTCACCGTCGATGACCACCGGGTACTGGGTGCAGGTGGTGGTGGTACCGGCGCGCTTGTCGATCTGGATGCGGTCGTTTTCGGTCAGGGTCGCCACGACCGAGCTCTTGCCCGCGTTCGGATGACCCATGATGGCCAGGACGGGAATCGGGTCGGACATCAGTTCGCCTCCCGATCCGAGGGCACCAGCGTCTCCAGGCGCAGGTAGGGATCGCCCAGTTGCTCGATCTTGCTTTGCCAGTCGGAGCGATCGAAGTCCGGCAGGGGCGACAGGGGGTCATCGCCCTGGGGATCCCCCACCAGGGTGATCAGCACCTGGGCATGCTCACCGGCGGCGGCACGCAGGGCGCGCAGAAACCGCAATACCTCGGTGATGGGTGGCTGGGAGCCATCCTGCAACACGGCCACGCGGGCCGGCGGCGCTGCCCAATGGGACCTCTCCACCAGCTCCAGGGCCTGATTGGCCATGGCGCTGCCACCCCCAAAGGTGGCGGAGGAGGCCACCCGCCAGCCGCTGACGCCCCGCAGCAAGCTCTGCAGCCGGGCGTGCTCCGCGGGCTCCAAGAGGTCCGCCACGTCCACGTGGATCAGCAAGATACAGGCGTCTGCCGGGATCTCTTGGGAAGGGAGCTCCCGCAGCGGCATCCCCCCGGAGGGGACCTCTTGCGGCGGCATCTCCCGGGAAGGGGCCTTCTGGGGCGGGATCACCCGCGGTGGCGTTTTCTCGCGCTGGGCCGCTTCCCCGCCTGCGCCGGCCTCTCGCTCAGGCTGGGCG
>JBGSUY010000177.1:0-10545 GCA_041753195.1 Chromatiaceae bacterium | reverse complement strand
CGCTCGGTGGCCAGGATGTGCAGGCCCCCCTGTTCGACCACCCCTTCGCCCAGGACGATGTCGGTGCCCCGGCCGGCCATGTTGGTGGCGATGGTGACGGCGCCCGGGCGGCCCGCCTGGGCGACGATGCCCGCCTCCCGCTCATGCTGCTTGGCGTTTAGGACCTCATGGGGGATCCCGGCCTCGACCAGGAGCTTGTCGATCAGCTCCGAGGTCTCGATGGAGGCGGTGCCCACCAGTGCCGGTTGGCCCCGCTTCACGCAGTCCTGGATGTCCTCGAGGATGGCCTGGTACTTCTCCTTTTGGCTCAAATAGACCAGGTCACCGCGATCCTCCCGGATCATGGGCATGTTGGTGGGGATTACCACCACCTCCAGGCCGTAGATCTGCTGGAACTCGTAGGCCTCGGTGTCAGCGGTGCCGGTCATGCCGGCCAGCTTGGGGTAGAGGCGGAACAGGTTCTGGAAGGTGATGGAGGCGAGCGTCTGGTTCTCCTGCTGGATCGGGACACGCTCCTTTGCCTCCACCGCCTGGTGGAGCCCCTCCGACCAGCGCCGCCCCGGCATGGTGCGGCCAGTGAACTCATCGACGATGATGATCTGCCCGTCGCGGACGATGTACTCCACGTTTTTCTGGAACAGGGCGTGGGCGCGCAGGGCCGCGTAGACATGGTGCATGAGCACGATATTGCCGGGGTCGTAGAGGCTTTCTCCCTCATCAATCACCCCGATCTCCACCAGCATCTCCTCGACCTTCTGGTGTCCGTCCTCGCTCAGGAAGACCTGGCGGGCCTTCTCGTCCACCGAGAAGTCACCGGGGCCGAAGTCGGGCTTCCCCTCCTCGTTGGTGATGGGTGCCTGGCGAGTCAAGCGGGGGATCAGGGCGTCGATCCGGCGGTACAGATCGGTATTGCCCTCTGAGGGCCCGGAAATTATGAGCGGGGTGCGGGCCTCGTCGATCAGGATCGAGTCCACCTCGTCCACGATGGCGTAGAAGGGGTCCCGCTGGACCCGCTGCTCGGCCGTAAAGGCCATGTTGTCGCGCAGATAGTCGAAACCGAACTCGTTGTTGGTACCGTAGGTGATATCGGCGGCGTAGGCCTCCCGGCGCGTCACCGGCTCCAAGTGCCGATAACCCTGCCCCTCGGTGGGCTCGAAGTGGGGATCGTAGCGGTAGGATGCCTGATCCGGGCCCATGCCGCCGGACGAATTGATGACACCGACGGAGAGACCGAGGAAGTGATAGATCCGCCCCATCCAGGTGGCATCGCGCCGCGCCAGGTAGTCGTTGACCGTGACCACGTGGACGCCCCGGGCGGGCAGGGCATTGAGGTAGGCCGCCAGGGTGGCGACCAAGGTTTTGCCCTCGCCGGTGCGCATCTCTGCGATCTTGCCCTCGTGGAGCACCATGCCCCCGACCATCTGTACATCGAAGTGGCGCATCCCGAGGGTGCGCCGTCCCGCCTCGCGGACCACCGCGAAGGCCTCCGGAAGCAGGTCGTCGAGGGGCGTGCCGGCGGCGAGCCGAGCGCGCAGCTCGGTGGTTTTAGCGGCCAAGGCCGCGTCGCTCAATTGCTCGATCTCGGGCTCGATGGTGTTGATCCGCGACACGGACTTGAGGAGCTTCCTGACCAGCCGCTCATTGCGGCTGCCGAAGACCTTCTTGAGCAGGTTGCTGATCATCGGTGGGATTGGGGGGCAGGGGAAAAATGGCGGAATGATACCGGAAGTGCGCCGGCCACGCTGGATCGCCGGGCCGGTTGGGCGGCGAATGCCGACGATGCCGAGCGACCCGGTCGGAGCATCTGGTGCCCAATCGAGGCACCGAGGGCGGCCGTCGTCGCCAGAAACGAAATCGCCCGCGTGGGGGCGGGCGACTCCGAAGCGGGTAAGGCCCGCGGTTTAACCGGACTTGCCCAGGGCGGCGATGTCGGCCGCGATCTCGGCGCTTCGCGGTGTCTTGCGGCCCGCATACCGGATGGGGTTCCGATGCTCGCCGTTCTTGAGCACCTCGAAGTGGACATGGGGGCCGGTGGCGGTCCCGGTGGAGCCCACGGTTGCGATCTTCTGGCCCTGGCGCACCCGTTGCCCCTCCTGGACCAGGTTGGACTGGTTGTGGGCGTAGCGGGTCACGAGCCCGTCCACGTGGCGGATATCGACCATGTTACCGTAACCGCTGCGTTTGCCCGTGAAGGCAACCACGCCGTCGGCCACCGCGACGATCGGCGTCCCGCGGGGGGCGGCGAAATCGACACCCTGATGGAAGATGCGGCGGCGCTTGGTCGGGTGCACCCGCATCCCATAGTTGGACGTGATGAAGCCCGAGCGCACGGGCCAGCCCGAGGGTACGGATTGGGCAGTGAGGTTCTTCTCCATGATGGCCTCTTCAAGGATCTCTAGCTTGCGCTTGCGGTCCTTGAGCAGGCTGACCACGCCTCCGAGCTCACTGGCGATCTCGCGAATCGTGTAGTCGCGTACCGGGGAGCCGTCGTCAGGTCCGCCCTGGGGTGGGGGGTTCAGGAAGTCGAACTCGTCCGGGTTGAGACCCGACATCTGGACCAGTCGCTCCCCCAGGGCGTTCAGTCGGATGAGCTCGGCCTGCATGTCGCCGAGGCGGGCGGTGAGGGCGTCGAGGTCCGGTGCGCTGGATTCCCCTGTCGGTAGGATCGGATCGGAAGGGTCGAGGGTGGCGAGGGCGGGGGCGATGGGGTTCAGGGCCAGGTCGGGTAGATCGGCGTATCGACCGATCCAAAATCCGATTCCTCCCCCCGCGATTGCAAACAAAAGTACTGCCAGGAGCGCTACAACGGCTTGTCCACGAACGTTCTTTCTTCGGTCGAGGTGGTGCATCGTTTTGTTTTACCTTAAGTTTAGTGGGCGTGAAGCCGGGGTTATACTACAAACGCTGAGGTTTTGCGTAGCAAAACCCGCGTCTGAACTTTGATTGAGGTCAATCGTCCATGCGAACAGGTCGAGCCCACATCCTGGAGCTGCTCCGATCCCACCGGCCCATCGCCGAGCAGATCGATCGGAAGGATCGACAGGACGGGCTCCTCGGAGAGGTCCGGGCCCAGCTGCCAATTCCGGAACGTCCCCATTGCGTTCGGGCGTCCCGTCAGGGGGATCAGTTGTCCCTGACCCTGGATTCCGCCGCCTGGGCCACACGGCTCCGTTATCGCATCCCGGATCTCTTGACCGCCCTGGGCCCGAGCGGTGTCACCGCCATCAGGGTGAGGATCCAGCCCCCGGGCCAGGGCGGCCCTGGTGGCTTTGCCTCGGGATTGGGCCAGGGCCGAGCCCCGCGTGGAATCAGGCTCAGCGCCGCAGTCGTCAGCCACCTGCTGGCGGCGGCGGATGAAATCGCGGACCCGGGGATCGCTGGGGTACTGAGGCGCCTTGCCCGACGGCACGGGGGAGGCGGTTTCCCCCCTTCGATGGCCTAGGCCAAGACCAACGGCTGGGGGTAGATGGCCGGGGCCGAGGTAGTGTCCTCGAACACCGCCTCCTCCCAGGCCTGGCGGTCGGCTACCAGCGCGCGCAGAAGCTGGTTGTTGAGCCCATGCCCCGATTTGTGGCCCTTGAAGGCCCCGATAAGGGTGTGGCCGAGCAGGTAGAGGTCCCCGATGGCGTCGAGGATCTTGTGCTTGACGAACTCGTCTTCGTAGCGCAATCCCTCCTCGTTCAGCACCCGGTACTCGTCGACCACCACCGCGTTGTCCAGGCTGCCACCCAGCGCCAGGTTTTGCTGGCGCAGCTGCTCGATCTCCCGCAGGAAACCGAAGGTGCGGGCGCGGCTCACTTCCTTGACGAAGGAGGCGGTGGAGAAGTCGACCTGGGCTCGCTTGGACCGATCGTTGAAGGCCGGGTGGTCGAAGTCGATGGAGAACTCCACCTTGAAGCCGTCGTAGGGCTCGAAGCGGGCAAACTTGTCCCCGTCCCGGACCTCTACGGGGCGCTTGATGCGGATGAAACGCTTCGGACGACCCTGCTCTTCGATGCCGGCGGACTGGATCAGGAACACGAAGGGGCCGGCGCTGCCGTCCATGATCGGCACCTCCGAGGCGCTCAAATCCACATAGGCGTTGTCGATACCCAGGCCGGCGAAGGCGGAGAGCAGGTGTTCCACCGTCGATACCCGGACTTCCCCGTTCACCAGGGTCGTGGAGAGGCGGGTGTCGCCCACGTTGTGGGGGCAGGCACGTATCGCCACCGGGGGCTCTAGGTCCACGCGCCTGAACACGATGCCTGTGTCCGGGGCCGCCGGGCGCAGGGTCAGGTGGACCTTCTCTCCGGTGTGCAACCCCACACCGGTCGCCCGGATCACATTCTTCAGGGTGCGTTGCTTGACCATAGGTCCGGTTCTCCCGTTGCCTGCAGAGGCGCGTGCTGTGACTCTGGGGGCCGTCAGCCGCCGCGAAGCCGCTGACTGCGCCCGGTCGAGCCCGAGTCAGGGACTCGGGCGACGACTCAAGCTTAGGGTTTTCCCGGAACTTTATCAAGCTCAAGGTGGTTAAAAAATATAACTATCTCGTTTTAAAGGGATTAATGAGAAAGGGATTTCCCTAGTCAATCGGCCTGCCGGCGAAGGAAGGCGGGGATGTCCAGGTAATCCAGGTCCGGCTCCGCGGCCTCGGCGGCGTTGCCGCCCACGTTGACCGCCTTGCGGTAGATGGCCGGGCGTCGGTCCATCTCCCGATAGTCGGGCCCCGAGTCCTCATCATTGGAGACCAGGCGCATGGTTGGCTCGTCACTCAGGGGACGCACGATAGAGACGCGCCGCGCCCCGAGGCCGGTGGCCACGACCGTGACCCGCAGTTCGTCCTCAAGCTCCGGGTCGATGACGGTGCCGAGCACGACCGTGGCGTCGTCGTCCGCGAAGTCCCGTACCGTGTTGCCCACCTCGTCGAACTCGCCCATGGTGAGGTTCATCCCGGCGGTGATATTCACCAGGATACCCTTGGCCCCGGCGAGGTCGATGTCCTCGAGGAGGGGGCAACGGATTGCCGCCTCCGCCGCCTCACGGGCGCGGTTGCTTCCCGAGGCGCGGCCGGTGCCCATCATGGAGACGCCCATCTCGGACATCACGGTCTTGACGTCGGCGAAGTCGACGTTGATCAGGCCCGGGCGGGTGATGAGCTCGGCAATGCCCCTGGTGGCGTTGAGCAGGATGTCATTGGCGGCCCGGAAGGCGTCGAGCAGGCTCATCTCCTTGCCGAGCACCGCGAGCAGCTTCTCGTTGGGGATGGTGATCAGGGAGTCCACGTGCTTGGCCAGCTCGTCGATCCCGTCGTCGGCAATACGCCGCCGCTTGGTCCCCTCGAAGGGGAAAGGCTTGGTAACCACCGCCACGGTGAGAATCCCCAACTCCTTGGCGACCTCCGCCACCACCGGGGCGGCACCCGTCCCGGTCCCGCCGCCCATGCCGGCGGTGATGAACACCATATCCGCCCCTTCCAGGGCGTCGGCGATCCGGTCGCGATCCTCCATGGCCGCATGCTTGCCGACCTCCGGGTTGGCCCCGGCCCCCAGCCCCTTGGTGATGCCGGAGCCAAGCTGCAGGGTGGTCTTGACCCGCGAGCCCTTGAGGGCCTGGGCGTCGGTGTTGGCGCAAATGAAGTCCACCCCCTCGATGGTGGACTCGACCATGTGGTTGACCGCGTTGCCACCGCCGCCACCCACGCCGATGACCTTGATGACGGCGGTTTGACTATGGGTATCCATCAACTCGAACATTTGAGACCTCCGGGCGCACCAGGCGCTTGAAATGACCTGAAACCTCGATCGACCCGGCCGAGCTGGCCGGATCGCCCCCCAACAGGACGCGGTGTCTTGAGACCGCGTCCCCCCGAGGCCGCAAGCCGCGGCCTCCGATCGGCGCTCCCCAACGGCAGGGGCTCGCCGATATCCGCTGGCACCGGCGCGGACGGCCCCGCGCCAGTCCCTGTTAAAGAATCGCCCTCAAAAATTGCCCTGGAACCAGCTGCGCATGCGGGCCCAGATGCCCTTGAGCCCCTTTCCGTCCGCCAGCTCGGGCCGTCGTGCGAAGCGGTTCTGGCGGGCGTACATCAGGAGTCCCACCCCGGTGGAGTAGATCGGGTTGCGGGTGACCTCCTCCATGCCGATCACGTACTGGGGCGCACCCAGGCGCACCGGCATGTGGAAGACCTCCTCCGCCAGCTCGATCAGGCCCTGCATCTTGGCGCTTCCGCCGGTGAGCACCACCCCGCCAGCCACTAGGTCCTCAAAGCCGCTGCGTCGCAGCTCGTTGCGCAGCAGGGTGAGGAGCTCCTCGTAACGGGGCTCCACCACCTCCGACAGGGTCTGGCGCGAGAGCCGGCGCGGTGGGCGGTCGCCGATACTCGGGACCTCGATGGTCTCGCCGTTGGCGGCGAGTTGGGTGAGGGCGCAGGCGTGCTGGATCTTGATCTTCTCGGCGTGCTGGGTGGGGGTGCGCAGTGCCACGGCGATGTCGTTGGTGACCTGGTCCCCGGCGATCGGGATTACCGCCGTGTGGCGGATGGCCCCGTCGGTGAAGACCGCCAGGTCCGTTGTTCCCCCGCCGATGTCCACGAGGCAGACCCCCAGCTCCTTCTCGTCCTCCCCCAGGACGGCATAGCTGGATGCGAGCTGCTCCAGGACCAGGTCGTCCACCTCCAAGCCGCAGCGGCGGATGCACTTGACGATGTTCTGGGCCGCGCTCACTGCGCCGGTAACCATGTGCACCCGCGCCTCCAGGCGCACCCCGCACATGCCAATTGGCTCGCGGATCCCTTCCTGGTCGTCGATGATGAATTCCTGGGGCAGGATGTGCAGGATCTTCTGGTCCGCCGGGATGGCCACCGCCCGGGCCGCCTCTAGCACCCGGTCCAAGTCCGCTTGGCACACCTCCCGCTCCTTGATGGCGGTGATGCCGTGGGAGTTGAGGCTGCGGATGTGGCTGCCGGCGATCCCCGCATGCACCGAGTGGATCTCGCAGCCAGCCATCAGCTCGGCCTCTTCAACCGCCCGCTGGATGGATTGAACGGTGGACTCGATGTCGACCACGACACCCTTCTTCAGGCCCCGGGACGGATGGGTCCCGATTCCAATGATCTCGATCTGGTCGTCGTCCTTGAGCTCGCCCACCAGGGCGGCGATCTTGGAGGTCCCGATGTCCAGGCCCACCAGCAAACTCTTGTCGTTACGTCGTGACATTCCGTTTCATCCCCCCTTGGCCGATCGCCCCATGCGATCGGTCTGCGTCTGCGCCGCGGCCGGCGCCTTGTTCGAGGCCGTTTTGGTGGTCGGTGCCTTGGCCTTGGCCTTGGTAGCGGTCTTGGTCCCGGAGCCCTTGGATTTGCTCACCTGAGATTTCGTCACCTTGGACTTTGCGACCTGGGTCTTCGGCTTCGCGGCTGTCTTGGCGGTCTGATCGGGGCCGGGCTGCGGCGGCAGGGCCGCGAGGCTGCGTCGCCAAGTCACGGAGAAACCGTTGCTGTAGCGCAGATCCACGCTTTTGGGCTGGCCCGCCGCCTCGAGCTGGGTCGCGTTGGCCAGGAAACGCTGCAGGCGCTGATCGACGTGCTCGGTGCCTAGCTCGAGGCGCACGCCGGAGACGAGCTCTAGGGACCAGGCCCCCCTCGTGTCCACCGTGAGGGTCTGGATCAGATGGCCGACCAGCATCAGGTCGTCGCGCCACCGCAGATAGCGGGCCACCACCTCGGGGGCTCGCGGATCGTCTCCCTCCAGGGTCGGCAGCCCGGCGGGCACGTCGCCCCCCCGGGGATGAAAGACCAGCCCCTCGGCGGTGACCAGGTCGCCGTCGTTCCAGCGGGCCACCGGCTTGTGCTCCTCCACCCGCACCTGGAGTCGGTCCGGCCAGACCCGGCGGATGCTGGCCCCTCCAACCCACGAGAGGTCGTCCGCGGCCTGCTTGAGGTCCAGCAGATTGGCGGTCAGTAGACCCCCCCTGAGGCGCTCGCCGATGGCCTGCTGGAGCATCTGGGAGCTGTGGTGGTGCAGCTCCCCTTGGACCTCGATCACCCGAACCGGCAGGAGCCGCGGCTCCCAGTAGGCGAACTGCCAGGCCGCCACCGCCAGGGTTCCCAGCACCAGGACGCCGGTGACCGCCCGCATGCGCCCGCTGCGACGGGGCGGGACGGCCTCCTGGGTTCGGCTCTCGTGGGGCAGGTCAGCCACGGGTGAGGCTCGTCTCGAGGATGCGCAACACCAGGGTATCGAAGTCCAGACCCGCCACCCGGGCGGCCATGGGCACCAGGCTGTGGTCAGTCATTCCAGGCACCGTGTTGATCTCGAGCAGGTAGGGCTGGCCCCCCGCATCAACCATCAGGTCCACCCGGCCCCAGCCGCTGGCGCCGGCGGCGTCGAAGGCGTCCAGGGCCAGCGCCTGGAGGCCCTGCTCCTCCACCGCGGGCAGGCCGCAGGGGCAGAGATAGCGGGTGCTGTCCGCTCGGTACTTGGCGTCATAGTCGTAGAAGGCATGGGGAGTCTCGAGCCTAATCAGGGGCAGGGCCTCTCGAGCGAGGATGGCGCAGGTGTACTCGGCGCCGTGGATCCAGCGCTCCGCCAGCACCTCCGAGTCGTACTGGCGGGCGGCGTGCCAGGCCGCGGCCAGGGCCGCCGGGTCCTCGACCCGGGCCATGCCGATGCTCGAGCCCTCGCGGACGGGCTTGATCATCAGGGGGAAGCCCAAGGCCGCCGCGCCCTCTAGATCCGTCTCGTCGGTCAGCAGGATCGAGGCCGCCGTCGGGAGCCCGCGCCCCTCCCAGACGAGCTTGGTCCGGTACTTGTCCATACCCAGCGCCGAGCCGAGGACCCCGGAGCCCGTATAGGGCAGGCCGATGGTTTCCAGGGCCCCCTGGATGACCCCATCCTCACCGCCCCGCCCGTGCAGGATGATGAAGGCCCGGTCGAAGCCGCCCGCGCGGAGGCGCACGAGAACCTCCTCGTCCGGGTCCAGGGCCTGGGCATCGACGCCCAGGCGTTGAAGCGCCGCGAGCACCGCCGCTCCGCTCTTGAGGGATACCTCCCGTTCGGCCGCCCGACCGCCGAGGAGCACCGCCACCTTGCCGAGCCGCGCGACGTCCTCCCTCATGCACTGCCTCCGTCGAGCATCCGAACCTCAGGCACCAGCCGTACCCCGGTCTCCTGTTCCACCCGATGGCGCACGTGCTCGATCAGGTTGGCGATGTCCAGGGCGCTGGCCGTGCCCGTGTTGATGATGAAATTCGCGTGCTTCTCAGACACCTGGGCCCCTCCCAGCCGGTACCCCTTGAGCCCGATGGACTCGATGAGCCGTGCCGCATGGTCCCCCGCGGGATTGCGGAACACGGACCCGCAGCTCGGCAGGCCCGTGGGTTGGGTGCGGGCCCGCTGCTCCAGAAGCTCCCGAATACCCTCGAGCCCGGCCTCGCCGTTTCCCGTGGCGAGCTCCAGCACCGCGTCCAGGAACCACTCACCTTCAGGGCCCTTCACTTCCCGGTAGCCCACCGCGAAGTCGGCGGGTAGCCGTGCATGCACCCGGCCGTGCCGGTCGATGGTGCGCACCCCGGCTACATGGGCCCAGGTCTCGCCCCCCCAGGCCCCAGCGTTCATGGCCAGTGCCCCTCCCAGGGTGCCGGGGATGCCCGCCAGAAACTCGGCCCCGACCAGGCCTTGGCGGGCGGCGAAGCGCGCCAGCTTGGCGCAGGCCACCCCCGACTCCGCGACGATGCCGTTGTCGCCCCGTCGCTCCATCCGAGTCAGACAGCCCTGGGTCTGGATCACGGTCCCGGGGAAGCCAGCGTCCGGGACCAGCAGATTGCTGCCAAGACCCAGCCAGAGCAGGGCCTCGCTAGGGTCCAGTTGGCCCAGGAAGGCTGCCAGGTCGTCGGCATCCGCAGGGCGATAGAAGCGCCGGGCTGGCCCCCCAACCCGCCAGCTGGTGTGGCGGGCCAGGGGCTCGTCCGCCCGCAGCTCCCCGCGCAAACTGGTGCCGCTCGCGACCATGTCAGCCCCTGGGTCCCTTCCGATGCCCAGCGAACCGGTGATGCGCCCCGCGCCGGGCGTTACCAGCGGCCGTCAGAACGCCGCACCCGGGCCGCCCGCCCAGGGGTTCGCCGCAGCCCATCAAAAGGCGGGCGGCGAGCCGCGAGCCGCCCTTTCCAGTCACCCCCGAAACGTAGTAGCGATCGCGCATCACTCGGCCTCCGTCAGCAGGGCAGGTAGCCGCGCGGCCAACCCGCCGATGTCCCCAGCCCCCATGAGCACCACCAAGTCTCCGTCCTGGAGCAGGTTGCGGAGCAGTCTTGGCACCTCCCCGAGGTCCTGGGCAAAGATGGGATCCAGGTCGCCCCGGGCGCGGATGGCCCGGCTGAGTGAGCGCCCGTCGGCTCCGGGGATGGGCGCCTCCCCCGCCGGATAGACCTCGCACAGCACTAGGACGTCGGGGGTCGAGAGGACGCGCACGAAGTCGTCGAACTGCTCCTGGGTGCGGGTGAAGCGGTAGGGCTGGAAGACCAGCACGAGCCGGCGACCGGGCCAACCCGCGCGGGCCGCCTCGAGGGTC
>JBGSUY010000176.1:0-9954 GCA_041753195.1 Chromatiaceae bacterium | reverse complement strand
CACCCTGGGGACCGGGGGGCCCCTGGGGCTCGCCGCGGCGGCCAACGTCTTCGTCGGCATGACCGAGGCCCCGCTTCTGATCCGTCCCTACCTGGCTGGGCTCTCCCGCAGCGCCCTGTTCGGGGTCATGACCTGCGGCATGACCACGGTGGCCGGGACCGTCATGGTCCTCTATGCCAGCATCCTGGGCCCGGCGATCCCGGACCCCATGGGCCACATCCTGACCGCCTCGCTCATCAGCGCCCCCGCGGCCCTGATGATCGCCGGGATCCTGGTGCCGGAGTCCGGCCCCATCGACGACATTCGGACGACCATCGCCCAGGAGTCCCGCGGAGCCATGGACGCCATTACCCGCGGAACCCTCGACGCCATCCCGCTCTGGCTCAACATACTCGCCATGCTGGTGGTGATGGTGGCCCTGGTGGGACTCACCAACGAGCTGCTCGGACTCTTGCCCTCGGTGGCCGGCGAGCCGCTGACCGCCCAGCGCCTGCTCGGCTGGGTCATGGCGCCGGCGGTCTGGCTGATCGGCGTCCCCTGGTCCGAGGCCAGCGCGGCCGGCAGCCTGATGGGGATCAAGACGGTCCTGAACGAACTGGTCGCCTACCTGGCGCTCGCCAAGCTGCCCGACGACGCCCTGAGCCCTCGCAGTGAGATCATCATGACCTACGCCCTGTGTGGATTCGCCAACTTCGGCAGCCTGGGGATCCTGATCGGAGGACTCGGTGCCATGGCCCCCGAGCGCCGGCCCGAGATCGTCGCCCTCGGGATGAAATCCATCCTGGCCGGAACGCTCGCGACCCTGATGACGGGAGCGGTGGTCGGGCTGCTGATCTGATCTGCGCCGAGCTGTCCCTGGCAAATATGAAGAGTGCCGCGCTATGGAAAGGCGCTATCGTGAATGGGTAACCCTTGGATTCTCCGGGAGGAGAGGATGCCCGAACCGAGTCTGGAACTACTCATACAAGGGGTCCAGCGCGTACTCGACAGTCAGCGCGAGACGCGGGAGGACATTCGGGAGATCAAGGCCCGCCTAGGGGCGTCTGGAGAGCGAAGTGGCCAACCTCCACGGATTCCTGGCGGATCAGTCCATCCGCCTGGACCGCTTCGGTGACCGACTGGAACGGGTGGAACGGCGTCTGGACATTTCGGACGGTTAAGTCCGGACCGCCCTAGTGTGGATCTGGTGGCGCTTCACACGTGCAGTCTTGGGGTCCACCGAGCGACGCGAGGCTGGAAGGGCGTACCCCCCAGCGCAGGTCCCGTGGGGCACGCGGATACCTGCCTACCAGCATCGCGATGGATGCAGATTTCCTGGACCTGAACTTGCGGATCCTCCATCCCCTACTGCTCTGCCCGCGTGTGGCAATACCGCTCGACCCGGATGAGGCGGCGATCCAGTTTCGCTCAGTCATCAAGTGCCGGAGGAGGGCGGACGCGCCCGCCCTCCTCCCCTGCCCTACCTACCAGTGTCCGGCCACCGGCAGGTCGGTCGCCACCCCGAAGGACGCGGTGATTGCATCCACGCCCACGGTCCAGGTCATGCTGCCGTCCATGTCCAGATAGAAGCGGCCCGTGCTCGGGCGCCAGACACCGATCTCGTCGAAGTCGTCGCTGTTCCAGTCACCGGCTACGGGATGATCGGTGGAGACGCCAAAGGACGCGGTGATCACATCCACACCCACGGTCCAGGTGCGGCTCCCGTCCATGTCCAGGTAGAAACGGCCCGTACTCGGACGCCACGTGCCGATCTCATCGACGCCGTCCCCGTTCCAGTCCCCGGCCACCGGGCGGTCGGTCGGAATTCCGAAGGACGCGGTGATGACATCCACCCCCACAGTCCAGGTGAGGCTACCGTCCACGTCCAGATAGAACTTGCCGGTGCTCGGGCGCCAGACGCCGATCTCGTCGATGCCATCCCCGTTCCAGTCGCCGGCCACCGGGCGGTCGGTCGGCACCCCGAAGGACGCGGTGATCACGTCCACGCCCAGGGTCCAGGTGCGGCTACCGTCCACGTCCAGATAGAAGCGGCCCGTGCTCGGGCGCCAGACCCCGACCTCGTCGAAACCGTCGCCGTTCCAGTCGCCGGTCACTGGCCGGTCGGTCGGGATGCCGAAGGACGCGGTGATCGCGTCAATTCCCGCCGTCCAGGTCCGGCTGGCGTCCATGTCCAGATAGAAACGGCCGGTGCTCGGGCGCCAGACGCCGATCTGGTCGAACTCCACGATCGTCGGCTTCTTACCCGTGGTATCTCCCCATAGCCCCTGGCTGTCCAGGAAGCTGATCCTTGCGCTGTGGTAGCCCGCGGTAACTAGGCGTCTCAGGGTGACCGTCTCCACCAGGTCGTCGAAGACCCCGTCGTCCGCCACCAGCGACGTGGGGACTCTTCCATCGACGCTGCCAACGGCGCGGACCAGGGTGACGGGGCTGTCCCAATTCGACGCAAAATCCGTCACGATGAAGGTCTGGCCGACTGCAGGGGACCAGGAGCCGGTGCTGTCCCGGAAGCGCAGGTAGAGTGTGTGCGCTCCGAGCTCCAGGCCGTCGAGGTCCAGGGCACCCGCGGCGATGCGCAGCGGGTCCAGGTTAGTGCTGTCCAGGTCGAGGGGCGTGCCGGCGCCGGGCGCAAGCTCCGGGTCGTCCAGAAAGGCCTCCGCCTCGAGCGGCGCGTTCACGTCCGCGGCCGCGAGCAGTCCAGTGGCCAGCAGGCAGGCCGCGAGCGACACGACAATCCAATTGAGTCGGGTGTGCATGATCCATCCTCCCTGGTCGCCGCTCAGCGAAGCCGGGCCACGCCCAGTGCCTTGACCTCGAGCAGTCCGCCGCTCAGGTAGCCGCTCGCCTTAAACAACGGATAGACATAGGGGGCCAGCGTACTGGAGTCGCGCTGGACGTCGTACTGGGCGATATCCCAGGGTCCGCCGTGCACGCCCATGTCGTTGCGGGTGCGGTCCAGATCCGCCAGGCCGTCGTCCGGCGGGCCCGCGTCGATCGCAGGCGAGCCGACACCGAGCTCGAAGTCGACCAGGTCGACAAATTCGGGGTCCGCGTTCAGGTTGCCCACGCCGGCGGGGCACGCCCCAGTGTTGTTGTGGCAGAGATTGTGAGTAACCTCTGCGTCAAATGAATCGACGTAAATCGGAGTACCGGAATTGCTCACCCAATCCATGACGATGTTGCCAGCGACCTGGGTCCCTTCCGCGTAGACTGCTATTGCCGAACCCAAGCGGGTAGCCGCCGTTGAGGTTCCCCGTACGACGTTGTTTAGGATGATCGATTCGCTTGAGGTATCGGCAGTAAATATTCCATACTGGGTCCCCAAATAATCATCAGTGTCTGTAATTTCAACGAGGTTCCCGGCAATGAGGCTAAATGGTGAGCCTGCGAAAATGCAACCATGAGAGAGATAATATTCCGCACTACATTGAACACGGTTGCCGAGAATGAAAACGTTCGACCCACTAGCGCCAGCTTCGATCGCATTGGGTTCGACGAATTCATTGATGTAACGCACCTGGTTTCCGATTATCCAAGAGTATGCGTTTGTTACAATATTTCCATTAGATAGCACGTTCCCGGCGATAACGGCGCCATCACTATTGATGTATCTTATGCTGGATCCGGCGGCGAACCGGTTGCCAACGATCACCAGTGAGCCATCGCCCTCGGATGACCGATAATAGTTACCGTTGATGTAGCCTGCGGTCCATTCGTTCTCAAGCAGCCGAATCGCGGCAGCCCGGGTCAGGTTTACATTCCCGGAGAATTTGAGCCCCTGCAGTGTTACCTTGATTCCAGTCCCGTCAATGGTCACCGGACCGCCCACCAGTGCGTTCGTGGCCCGGTTCAGGGGGCGGATCGTGATGGATTTGTTAACGGTGACCGCACCGTAGTAACCCCCATCCTGGAGCAACAGGGTATCGGCACTGACCGCCGCGCCGGCCACCGCGAGGTTCAAGGTGCCGGTCCCGGGGGCGACGATGATCTCGGCGGACCAGGCGGTCGCGCACAACGCGGAGGCGAACAGCGGGACGAGCGTACGGAGCCTGATGCTCATGACAGACCTCTCGAATGACAGGGGTTGCTGGCACGCCGCCCGGATGGCCGTCTCAGGGTCGGAGCGACCGCCGCGGACGGACCGGGGGCTAAGGAAGGACGAGGCGAAACGCCCCGACGAGTCGCCGCCGATGGGTTTGACCCACCAGCAGCTGTATCCGTGTTTTGAGTCGGGTGGGCGCCAGGACTGGCTATCGGCCACCGCCCGGCAAGGGGGGAAACCGCTGGCGCGAGCCGAGAAGCGGCAAAGGGCCCGCGTAGCGGTTCTGTCTGATCCTGAGTCGCAGGAAAGGCAGGGACGTCGGCCGGCCCATGCTCGCGCGTCACCGCTCTCAGCGGCGGCGCCGTCAACGAAGTGCTATCGGGACTCCCCATCGCGTACGTCCTAAGGGCCCCTCTTGGACCCGACCCTAGCCGCTGTCTTTCTTCTTTCCGCCCCTCTTCCCCAAGTGCGATCCAAGGGGCGCTGTCCGGGGTGCGCTGCGTGATAACTCTGGATCACCCGGCCGTTGCCCGCAACGGGGGCGAGTTGCCTAAATGCCCGATCACTGACCAGGATCAAGAGTTCAGCGACTCAAGCGCGATATCGGATGCCGTACCTGTGCGCCGACGCACAGTCACCACGGGACGCCTATGTTTGGCACGTCGCGCCCCCAAAGGCCGGCCCCTGCGACTGGGCAGGGCCCGGGCTCGGCCTTCGGTCTCTCTGACTGACCCCAACGTGGCTCAGCGCCGGGTCGCGTCAGCCAGCGGCCGATGCGGCGGCAAATCCGCTGTCGCAGGCGGTCATGTCTCCATCGACTGGAGGGCCAAACCGTTCCCGTTTGCGGAACCATGGCTCAAGCCCCGGGCAGGTAGCCCGACTTCTCGTCGAGCCTTTTCGTGCTCCAGGGATCCGGTTTCGGGAACGGCATCTCTGTGCCGGTTGACCGATGTTGGTACGAAGCAGCACGCGTTTCCGACCCACCAGATAAACCCGTGTCAGACCGGTCAACCGAAGATCTCTTGGGGCACCCTATCGCCGGGACGCTCGGGGGCGGGGCCTTCCCGACCACGACCCGGGGACCAACGCGCCGACCTGAGCCTTCCGCACCACCAGTCCGTGGCCAGGGGCAGAGGCGCCCTTCCGCTGAACACCCCGAGGACGCGCTGGAGAAACTACGCCGCGAGAACCTGCGTTTACGTCGCGAGATCGGGGCTCTGGCGCGGGAAGCTGAGAAAAACGAGTCGATCTTCCGGCGCTTTCAAGCGTTGGAGCTCTCCTTGCTCACCGCTGCGTCCCTCTTGGAGCTTGTCGATCGGCTCGTTCAAGGCACACGCCAAACCCTTGCGCTCGACGAGGTCACTCTGCTGTTACATGACCCCCGGCATGAGTTCAGAAACCTGCTGGCGGGCGACGCCCTACCCTTTCCGGTCTTGCCGGGAGTCCGTCTGACGGAGGACCTGAGCCTCTGGAAGCGGGTTTGCGGGGAACGAGGAGGCCCCTGGCTCGGCCCGTTTCGGAAAGATCATTCTGTCCTGTTCAGCGGCACCAGAGGCTTCGGCAGCGTCGCTCTCCTTCCCTTGGCTACCCAGGAATGCGTATTTGGGGGTCTGAGTCTCGCGAGCGCTGACCCGAGCCGCTACACCCGTAAACACGCCTGCGACTTCCACAACCGATTGGCCAGCATCGCGTCCCTGTGCCTGCAAAACGCCATGAACCGGGAGCGGCTGGTCGTCAACAGCCACACCGACCTCCTCACCCACTGGTACAACCGGCGCTATCTCGACATCCGGCTGCCCCAAGAGGTGGCCCGCGCCCTGCGGTATCGCGAGCCCCTGTGCTGTCTGATGCTGGACTTGGATCACTTCAAGCGGATCAACGACCGGTATGGCCACCCGGCCGGAGACGCCGTGCTGCGGGAGGTGGCGGACCGCATCAAAACCCAGCTGCGCAGTAGCGACCTGCGGGTGCGCTATGGGGGCGAGGAGTTCGTGGTCTTCCTGATCCGCACCAGGGAGGAGGACGCGGCCAGCGTGGCGGAGCGCATTCGCCGCGGGGTGGCGGAGGCCCCGATCCGCCTCCAAGGGGAGGCATCGCTTCGGGTCACGCTCTCAGGCGGCATTGCGGAGCTGGCCCCGAGAGACCGATCGACGGATCCGGTCGCCCTGGGTGCGGCCATGCTTCAACGGGCCGACGCGGCCCTCTACCGCGCCAAGGCCGCCGGTAGGGACCGCATCGTCTGTCACGGGAAGGGCGGAAACTGATCCGGTCGCTGATGCGCATCGAGCGCCGCCGAGACTCATCGGCCTGTTTCCTCACAAGCGATCGAGTAGCTCCAAAGGGTAGGAAGCCCGCCAATTGAGTTTTTGCATCTCCGCCGAACGGGCCTCGGTCGCAAGCGTGTCGAGCTCCAGGTCCGGGCATTGATGTAGCAGCCCCTGTAGCCGGTGAGGCGGCATGGCTGACTTACGACTACAGCGTGCCCAGGCGTTGCGAAACGCGGGCTTGCTCTCACAGAGATGCGCGAATAGATAGTGGAACCAGAAGTAATAGTAGGCGTCTTCAGCGCCACCGCCACGAGGGGCCACGGCCCCTGCTGGATCCTCCGGTATTCGCCAGCGACCGTCTTCGTCAACGGCGAGCACACGCGGCCTTCTCCAGTACTCCCTGATGGCTCGCCACCATTCGCTCATGATCACACTCTGCTGTCGGGCGGCGAGGAACCAAGAGGCGATTGGCCGGTCCTTCCCGGGCGCCTCGTAAGCGAAAAAGGTGCAGCCCTCGAGGCAGCGATCGATCCACTCCGCAAGGGGAACGACGGGAAGCACGGACGCGTCTGTCCAGATCCCTCCCTCATCCGCTAGCAACTTCGCTCGAAGGACATCGGAGAACGCCTGGGGACTCAGAGTCCTCAAATCAATCGGAAAGGTGCCGATATGCTGTCGGGCCGCTGCTCCGTCGAGAACCACGAGCTCGAAATCCGGATTGAGCCGAGCCCATCGGTCCCAGTTCAACCGGACGAGATCCGGCGCCGCGCTTTCCCCCTGAATCCATAAGGAATAAATGCGTCTTGGGAGCTTCCCAACCGGTTCCCTTCTAGACCGTCCCAGCAATTCAGCGACGCGCGAAAAGGACATGACCGCGCTGCCGACACTCGTATCCCCTTGAAGTCAAACGCTCCAGAAACTCGGGGGCGGGGCTCTCCCCGTCGCGCTCAGGGCTGACATCGATCGCGAACTTTCGGGGATTCATCTCCTCAAGTCCCTCGAACACCTCGAGCTCGACGCCTTCCGCCTCGATCTTGAAGAAATCCAGGGTCTCAATACCGTGCTGTTTGCAGTACGTCTTCGCCCTCACGACCCCGACCGTTTCCTGGCGAATCGCTTCACCATCATCGGGCGTCAGGAACGAATGCTCCACGCTGGAGGCAGAGATGTTTAGAAGCATTTCGCTGTCGATGTTGTAGAGTCCCAGGTTGTTGAGAAAGGCGTTCTCAATGCCCGCAAAGTTTCTCTGGACGCAGAGAAAGTTGCCCGGCGCCGGCTCGAACAGATGAACCGCCTTTGCGACCTTGACGGCGCTCAAGGCGAATCCGCCCACATAGGCACCGCAGTCGAAAACAATATCGCCCGGCTCCACTTCCACGAATCCTGGAAGGGAGTATTTCCGCGCCAGCCACTCCTCATACCCGCAAGAGATATGAGCGTGCTTAATTAAGGGCAGAGGTCTCGGGAAGGCAATGTCACGCCCCTGTTGGTGCGCGAGGACGACCAGAGGCTCTACCTGGAATCGCGTCTCCACCAAATCCGGGTGAATGGCCGTAAGCATTTCATACAAGGCCAGGCGGGAAGCTTCAGGGAGCGGGGCAATATACCTGCGGAATCGGTCTTCGAAGCCCATTGTCTCAGGACACTTGTTGGGGAAATAGGGTGCATTCATCTCATTTGCTCGCACAGATAGTAGCCTCACCGTAGGCGTGACGCCGAACAGGAAAGCGCCAACGTCGCGGAGGCGGATTGACGCCTCCGCGACGGACAATTTGCATAGACTTCCGTAGTTTGCCCCCTCTAGCAGGGGTACCGGCTTCTTACAGGGGCTCGGTGGCCTCGTGCTCGCTCGGGCCGTGGCTGCGGTGGGCGGCGAAGGCGATTCGATCTAGGACCCCCAGCAGCAAGGCCGAAACCACGAAGGTCAGGTGGATCACCACGTACCACAAGAGCTTGTCGTTGGGTATCTGGGGGACGTTGACGAAGGCCTGCAGCAAGTGGATGGAGGAGATGGCCACGATGGAGGCCGCCACCTTGAGCTTAAGCGTCCCTGCGTCAAGCTTGCCCAGCCAGTCCAGCTTGTCCCCTGTCTGCCGCACGTCGATGCGCGAGACGAAATTCTCGTAGCCCGAGAACATCACCATCACGACCAGGCTTGCCACCAGGGATAGATCGATCAGGGCCAAGACCACCAGAATCATGTCCGACTCGGCCGTCTCGAAGATGTGACCGAGCAGGTGCCAGAGCTCCTGGAAGAACTTGATCCCAAGGACCAGGAGCGTCAGGGACAGACCCAGATAGATGGGCGCCAGCAGCCAGCGGCTGGAAAAGAGCAGACGTTCGATCAGTCGCTCCAACATGGGTCACTCCATGGGTCGAGGTGGGCGGACGGCGCGCTAGTTTCGACGCTGCCGGGGACCTGGTCAATGCGGGATCACCGCCAACCCTTGCGGCTAGGATCGATGTCCGCTGGACAAAACTTTCCCACCTACATCTCATCCCGAATCGGAGCTTCGAGCAAGGGAAAAAGCGAGGGCGGTATCGACCGCATCGTCCGTATCCTCCTCGGCCTCGCGCTGGTCGCAATGGGCATCTACACACAAAGTTGGTGGGGCGCCGTTGTTCACGGGTCTGGTGGGCTGGTGCCCGCTGTGCGTCCATACCATTACCCACATCTCCACGGGGTCAGAGTCACCCCGGGCTGGACACGCTGAGCCGCATCTTTTGATATCCGGCCCCATCACAATCGATGGGGTGCGGGGAGATGGAGGCGGAGATTCCGAGCCGGCTGTGCGGGCGGGCGTTCACGGGGGCGGACCTGGAGCGGATTCGCGAGGAAATTGTGGCGGCCGATCTGCCGCAGCGCTCGGAGATCGCGCGACGGGTGTGTCGGGCGTTGGGCTGGACGGACGTACTGGGCCGGCCCAAGCTAATGAACGCCCGGGTGGGGCTTTTGCGGCTGCATCGGGCGGGGCTCATTGAGCTGCCGGCCGCGAGGCGGGGCAATGGCAATGGCCGGGGGTTGGTCCGTAGGCCGCAGCTTTGGCCCGAGCCGCGGGCGGTGGTGGGGACGGTTGGGCAGTTGAACGGGCTGCGGCTTCAAGCCGTGAGCGACCCGCACGCCTCGCGCCTGTGGAACGGGCTGATCGCGCGCTACCATTACCTCGGCTATACGCCGTTGCCGGGGGCGCAGCTGCGCTATCTGATCGCCTGCGAGCAGGGGCTGCTGGGGGCCATCGGTTTCGGCGCGGCGGCCTGGAAGGTGGCGGCGCGCGACCGCTGGATCGGCTGGGAGCCGAGGGTACGCGAGGCCCGTCTGGGCCGGGTGCTCAACAACGCGCGCTTTCTCCTGCTTCCCTGGGTGCGGGTGAAGAACCTCGCCTCCAAGGTGTTGTCGTTGGCCGCTGCGCGGGTGGCGGAGGATTTTCCCGCGCGCTACGGCGAGCCGGTGGCGTTGCTGGAGACCTTCGTTGAGGTCCCGCGCCACCAGGGCACCTGCTACCGAGCGGCTAATTGGCAGTACCTGGGGGAGACTGCCGGTCGCGGCAAGTGCGACCGCGCCCATCGCGCGGCGCTGCCGCGTAAGGCGGTTTACGTCTACCCGCTGGCGGCGGACTTTCGCGCCGCGCTGGGGGTGGCGGCATGAGC
>JBGSUY010000175.1:0-2371 GCA_041753195.1 Chromatiaceae bacterium | reverse complement strand
GAGGCCCTGAGCCGGGAGACCTCGGCCATCGCCGCCGGGGACTTCTCCCAGCGGGTCGCCGTGGTCGGCGAGGACGAGATCGCCGACCTGGGACGCCGCTTCAACCTGATGGCCCAGCGCCTCGAGGCACTCTACTCGAATCTCCAGCGCCAGAAGGACCAGCTCGCCCTGCAGGTCAAGGCCCGTACCCGGGAGCTGGAACAGGAGCGGGCCTTCCTGGCCGCGGTGGTGCAACAGAGCGCCGACGCCATCCTGGCGGTAGACGAGGTCGGCGAGGTCACCCTGGCCAACGATGCCGCCTCGGCCCTGCTCGGCTATCCCCCCATCCCCGGCCATCCCCTAGCTTCGACCTGGCCCCAATGGCCGGACTTGGCGGAGCAGACGCGCTCCGCGGGCCGTGCCCAACGCCGCGACCTCCAGGTCGACGAGCGGGTGCTGGCACTGGCCCTGACCCCCCTGCGGGAATCCGGGGGCCTGGTGGTCGTGGCCCGCGACGTGAGCGAGGAGCGGCATCTCCAGGACGAGCGCCGGGAGCTCGACCGCCAGCTCTTCCAGACGGAGAAGATGACCACCCTGGGTGAACTGGCCATGGGCATCGCCCACGAGATCGGCAATCCGCTGGCAGGCATGAAGGCGGTGACCCAGGCCATGCAATACGAGGACGACATCCCTTTGGGCCTCTTGGAGGGGCTGCGGCGGCTGGAGCGGGAG
The DNA here is from genome assembly GCA_041753195.1 of Chromatiaceae bacterium. GTDB lineage: Bacteria > Pseudomonadota > Gammaproteobacteria > Chromatiales > Chromatiaceae > Thiodictyon. The sequence goes on along the minus strand of JBGSUY010000175.1, from coordinate 1,660 downwards.
ATCGACCGCCTGGGGACCTTCCTGCGCTCCTTCCACGGCTTCGCCGCGCCCCAGGCCACCCGCCCCCAGGCCTGCGATCTGTCGGCACTGATCGACGATCTCCTGTTCTGGGTCCGTAAGGAGCTGAAGGGTCGCGGCATCGGCCTGGTCCTGGATGTTGTGGGGCTGCCGCCGATCCTGGCGGATCCCAATGCCCTCAAGCAGCTCCTGCTCAATCTGGTAATCAACGCCATCCACGCCATGCCCGAGGGCGGCACCCTGACCCTGGCGGGAGCGGTGAAGGCGGACCGCATGGGGATCGAGATCCGAGACACTGGGCCAGGCATCCCGCCGGAGGTGCTGCCCCACGTCTTCGATCCCTTCTACACCACCCGTGTCGACGGAACGGGTCTGGGGCTCGCCGTCGCCCGCAAGATCGTCCTGGCGCACGGCGCCCGTATCGAGGCCGCCAACAGACCCGGGGGCGGGGCCTGCCTTCGGATCGACTGGCCCCTGGCCTGAGTGGCCGCTAGGATCGACGGTCATGGGCGAGCCGCTGCTGATCATCGAGGACGACGAGACCATCCGCGTCACGGTCGCCCAATTCCTGCGCCGCCGGGGTCTCACCGTGGTGGAGGCGGCAACCGCCGCCGAGGCTCGAGGACAGATCCGGGCCCAGCGCTTCGGGCTGGCCCTGCTCGACATCCACCTGCCCGACGGCAACGGGCTCGACCTGATCCCGGTCCTGCGGGAGGCGGACGATGAGTCCCTGATCATCGTCATGACCGCCTATCCGGAGGTCAGCACGGCCATCTCGGCCCTCAAGGCCGGGGCCTGGGACTACATCAACAAGCCCTTCGACCTGGAGGACCTGCTGGAGCTCCTGGCCCGGGCCGACGAGACCCGGCGCCTGCGCCGCGAGGTCGCCTGGCGGCGGGCCCAGAGCGACACCTGCACCCTCACCGAGCCGGTGGGCGAGAGCCCCGCCTTTGCCGAGATGATGGAGGTCACCCGGCGCATTGCCGCCGCCGGCCAGGTGCCGGTGTTGATCCGCGGCGAGTCCGGCACCGGCAAGGAGCTGGTGGCCCAGACCGTGCATTGCCGTTCGCCCCGGGCCCAGGGTCCCTGGATCCCGGTCAACTGCTCGGCCCTGCCCGCGGGACTGATGGAGTCGGAGCTCTTCGGTCACGAGAAGGGGGCCTTCACCGACGCCAAGCAGGCCAAGCGCGGGCTCCTGGAGCTGGCCGACGGCGGCGCCCTCTTCCTCGACGAGATCGGCGACCTGCCCCTGGACCTCCAGCCCAAGCTCCTGCGGGTGCTTGAGACGCAACGCTTCCGCCGGGTCGGGGGCAGCCGCGAGATCCAGGTGGACCTGCGCTTCGTCGCCGCCACCCATCGCAACCTGCAGGAGATGGTGCGCGCCGGGACCTTTCGGGAGGACCTGTTCTACCGCCTCAACGTGGGCACAATCGAGGTCCCACCCCTGCGGGCGCGGGTCACGGACATCGTGCCCCTGGCACGGCACTTCCTGCGTCAGGTTGCCCCGCGGCTCGGCATCCCGGCCCCGGATCTGTCCCCGGAGGTCGTCCCCCTGTTGCTCGCCTATCCCTGGCCCGGCAATGTGCGGGAGCTGCGCAACGTACTGGAGCGGGCCGCCATCCTCGGCGGCGGCGAGCCGATC
>JBGSUY010000174.1:0-5303 GCA_041753195.1 Chromatiaceae bacterium | reverse complement strand
TCCGGCAACGGGACGGCGCCGACCCTCTGGCGTCCTGCCGGTACCGGCGGGCTGGAAGGCCGGCACCAGGTGGCGCTTGCCGTTGCCGATCAGGTCCGAGCGGCCCATGGCCTTGAGGGCGTCGCGCAGGAGCGGCCAGTTCTCCGGGTCGTGATAGCGCAGGAAGGCCTTGTGCAGGCGCCGCTGGCGTGCCCCCTTGACGACGCTCACCCGTTCCGCGTGGCGGCGCTCCACCCGCTTCAGGGGGTTGAGCCCCGTGTGGTACATGGCCGAGGCGGTGGCCATGGGCGTGGGAAGGAAGGCCTGGACCTGATCCGGTCGGAAACCGTTGCGCTTGAGCCAGAGGGCCAGATTAAGCATATCCTCGTCCGTGGTCCCCGGATGGGCGGAGATGAAGTAGGGGATCAGGTACTGCTCCTTGCCCGCCTCCTTCGAATAACGGTCGAACAACTCCTTGAAGCGGTCATAGGTGCCGATCCCGGGCTTCATCATCTTAGAGAGTGGCCCGGGCTCCGTGTGCTCCGGCGCGATCTTGAGATAACCCCCCACGTGATGGGTGACCAGCTCCCGGACATACTCGGGGGAGCGCACCGCCAGGTCGTAGCGCAGCCCCGAGGCGATCAGCACCCGCTTGATCCCGGGCACCTCGCGTGCCTTGCGGTAGAGCCGGATCAGGGGCCCATGGTCAGTGTTGAGGTTGGGACAGATCCCCGGATAGACGCAGGAGGGCCTGCGGCAGGCGGACTCGATCCGGGGGTCCTTGCAGGCGAGGCGCCACATGTTGGCGGTGGGCCCCCCCAGGTCGGAGATGGTCCCGGTGAAGCCCGGGGTGCGGTCGCGGATCTCCTCCATCTCCCGGAGGATGGAGCCCTCCGAACGGTTCTGAATGATGCGCCCTTCATGCTCGGTGATGGAGCAGAAGGTGCAGCCCCCGAAGCAGCCCCGCAGGATGTTGACGGAGAAGCGGATCATCTCCCAGGCGGGGATCCGGGCCTCGCCATAGCCGGAATGGGGGCGCCGGGCGTAGGGCAGCTCGTAGACCCGGTCCAGCTCCCGGGTGGTCAGCGGGATGGGGGGTGGGTTGAGCCACACAGCACGGTCCCCATGACCCTGGATCAAGGCCCGGGCATTGCCGGGGTTGGTCTCCTGGTGGAAGACCCGGGAGGCATGGGCGTAGAGGACCGGATCGGCGCGCACCTGCTCGAAGGAGGGCAGACGCACGACCGTGTGGCCCCTGTCTAGGTGCCGCCGGCGCCGATGGAAGCTGATCGGGACTGCCGGCGTCCCGCCGGCCTCTTCCCCGGAGGCGCATCCAGCGGGTTCCATGGCATAGGGGTCCGGATGAGACCCCAAAGGACCTGGATCGTCGATCTGGCTGGAGTCGATCTCGGTCCAGCCCTCCGGCACCTCCCGCACCAGGAAGCCGGTGCCCCGCGCGTCCCGGATGGCCTGGATCGGCTCGCCCTTGGCGAGCCGATGGGCCACCTCCACGAGGGCCCGCTCCGCGTTGCCGAAGATCAGCAGGTCCGCCTTGGCGTCCACCAGGGCGGAACGCCGTACCTTCTCCGACCAGTAATCGTAATGGGCGATGCGGCGGAGACTCGCCTCGATCCCGCCGATGACGATGGGCACATCCTTGAACGCCTCCCGTGCCCGTTGGGCATAAACGGTGACGCAGTGGTCGGGGCGACGCCCCGGGGCCCCGTCCGGTGTGTAGGCGTCGTCCGAGCGCAGGCGTCGGTCCGAGGTGTAGCGGTTGACCATGCTGTCCATGTTTCCGGCCGTGATGCCGAAGAACAGGCTGGGTCTGCCTAAGCGCCGAAAGTCCTCCACCGAGGTCCAGTCCGGCTGGCTGACGATCCCGACCCGAAACCCCTGGGCCTCCAGCAGTCGACCGACGATGGCCATGCCGAAGGATGGGTGGTCCACGTAGGCATCCCCGGTGACGATGATCACGTCGCAGGCGTCCCAGCCGAGCAGGTCCATCTCCTCCCGGGACATGGGCAGCTCGGGGGCGACCCCGAGCTTATGGGCCCAGTGTCGGCGGTAGGAGAAGAGGTCCGGGGCTGGGTCCATGGCGGGCTACAGGATGCGTCGGTCGGTCATTCTAGACCGAAATCATCGGTCATTACCCTTTCGAAGTCGGCCGCACCGGGCGGGGACGGTACGCGAGCCCCCCACGGGGGGTAGGGTGTTCCGAATTAATTCGCAAAATCGGAAGGATTCTTGATCCGCAGCGGGGCCAGAGCCGACAGGCGAAACGTAGGCTCCTGAAATAAAAATAAAAAAGAAATGGCACGCCACCTGCCTTGAACCCCCTGACTCAAGCGCGGCGGTTCGGGCGCCCTAGCGCCATCGAGGGCCTTAACCTCCGCCCCCAGGAGTCAAGGGACCGCACTGAGCAGTGGAACCAGGGTGAATCAGGGTCCAAAAAAAAACCAGCGACAGGACGTCCGACACGCGCACCGCGGGGCCCGGCGAACGGCTAGGACAGGCAACGCCGAGGACGCACGCTGAAAGGCCCCCAAGGCGCATCCGCCATCCGACCCCTAGGGTCGTGATGGCTTTTTTTCTCCGGGTCGGGGTTGACGGGTTGTCTCCCCGTGCCGGCGCCCACCTGGGTGGGCTGGGACTCAACTCAGCGGCCGAGTGCCTCTGCCGCTTTCTCCGTGAGACCCCGAAGCGGTCTGACGACCTTGCCGACCGCCAGGTGGGCTTCCAGCGCCAGGGGGTCCATGGGTGGGGCGAACAGCACCCCCTGGGCGCGCTGGCAGCCGAGGGAGGCCAGCGCTTGGGCCTGAGCCTCCGTCTCGACCCCTTCGGCGATGGTATCGAGCCCCAGGGATCGGGCGAGGGCCAGGACGGCGCTCACGATCTCTGCCGAGTCCCCATCCCAGGTCAGCTCGCGCACCAACTGGCGGTCGATCTTGAGGGCACTGACGGTCGCCCGGCGCAGGTAGGTCAGTGACGAGAAGCCGGTGCCGAAGTCGTCCACCGTGATCCTGACCCCCGCCTCCCGCAGGACTGCCACCTGGGTGCGATAGTGCTCGCCGTACTCCAGCAGGGCAGTCTCGGTGAGCTCCAACTCCAGCAGGGCGGGATCGATGCCGACCTCCTGGGCGGTAACGATCACCTCATCCGCGAGGCTCCCCGAGCGAACCTGCTGGGGGGAGACGTTGACCGTGACCCGCCCGAAGCGGAGCCCCCGATCCTGCCAATCCTTGGCCTGGGCCGCGGCGGCCGCGATGACCCAGCCGCCCAGCAAATGGAAGAGGCCACGCCGCTCCGCCAGGTGTACGAAATCGTCAGGGGGCAGGATACCCTCCACCGGGTGGCGCCACCGGACCAGGGCCTCCACGGCGACGATGCGGCCGCTGCCGATCTCCACCTGGGGTTGATAGTGGAGGAACAGTTCGCCCTCGCGGACCGCCTGGTCCAGCCGGCCCGCGAGGGCCGCATCCCGCCGTACCTGACGGGTCATCTCGTCGGTGTGAAAGGCGTAGCGCCCGCGTCCGTTGCTCTTGGCCTTGTAGAGCGCCACGTCCGCCCGGCTCAAAAGGGCCTCCGGGTCGATCACTTCGTCGGCCGCAAAGACCACGCCTACGCTGGCCCCGCAGAGGATTTCGTGGCCCTCGATCCGGTAGGGCTCCGCAAGGCCCTTCACGATCTTGTCGGCAAGTGCGGCGGCATCCGCCAGCTCCGCGACGTCCGGCTGGATCACGGCGAACTCATCCCCGCCAAGGCGGGCGACCGTGTCGGTGATACGGACCAGGGACTGGAGCCGTTGCGCCACCTCCCGCAGCAGGGAATCCCCCACCGGGTGGCCCAGGGTATCGTTCACCTCCTTGAACCGGTCCAGGTCCAGAAAGTGCAACGCAAAGCCTTCCTGGTGGCGCCTCTGGGTCCCGACCCGTTTGCCTAGTCGGGTCCGGAAGAGCCTGCGGTTCGGAAGGCCGGTCAGCCAGTCGTAGAAGGCGAGCCGGTGGATCTGCTGCTCCCGGCGTTTGCGGTCGGTGATATCGTGGAAGACCACGACGGCGCCGATGATGGGGCCGTGGCTGCGGATGGGGGTAGCCCGGTACTCCACGGGGAAGGAGGTGCCGTCGCGGCGCCACAGCACCTCATCGCTGACCTGCGCGTCCTGACCGGTGCGCATGACGGTGAGCATCTGGCACTCGCCCTCGTCGATAGGGGTACCGTCGGACTTGGTGTGGTGGACCGAGGTGTGGTTGTTGCGCCCCACCAGATCCGCCGGCTGGTAGCCCAGCATGCGTGCCCCGGTAGGATTGATGAAGGTGGTGACCCCGTCCAGGTCTAGCCCGAAGATCCCCTCGTTCGCGGACTCGAGCAGCAGTCGTGCCCGTTCCTCGGCCGCCTGGCGGGCGTTCCGGTCCCGTGCGTGCTCGAGGGCCATGGCCACCAGGGAGACGGCCTGTCCGATGGTGGCGAGCTGACACCCATCCGGTTTGCCGGGCTCCCGGGAATAGACGTCGAAGGCGCCGAGCACCTCGCCTTCGGAATCCCGTATCGGCTCCGACAGGCAGGCCCGCACGCCGGCCGACTCGATGGCTCCGGAGAGGGCCTGCCAATAGGGATGGTAGAGCAGGTCCGCCACCAGCAGACGCTCCCCCAAGGGGTGGGCCGAGGCGTCCGGTTCGGGACCCCCCGGTGGACTGTCCATGGCGGCCATCAGGGTGCTCGGCACCCGGGGAGCCGCGCCGACCCGCAGGCGATGGGTCTCGGTGTCCAAGAGCATGATGGAGCACAAGAGGCTCTGGTCGATCGCCTCGATGGAGGCGGCGATGGCGTCCAGGATGTCGGACAAAGGGGCACCGCCCACCATCAAGGCCAGGACACGATCACGGGTCTCCTGTTGAATGGATGCGCGGTGCGCCTCGGTGTTGTCCCTGAGGGTGCCCGTGGGACGCGCCGGGGCGGCGGTCTCCGGCCCCGCGTCCGCCCGTTGATGCAGGAACCGGACCTCGCCGTCCGGCAAAAGGAGCCGGTACTGGCAGTCCATGCCTTCGAGTCCGTCGATGAATCGCCTGAACGCGGCGGCCAGGGGCTCCCGATCCTCCGGGTGGATGAGGAGCAGCAGCCCCCCTAGGGACGCTGGACCCGTGCCAGGCGCACAGTGGAGCAGGCTCGCGGCCTCGTCGGACCAGATCAGTCGCTGGCTCTCCGGGTCCCAGTCCCAGGTTCCGAGCCCGGCGATGCGCCTGGCTTGCGCCAGATCGTGCCGCGCTTGATCGAGGGTCGTCTGGAGCTGCCGGAGGTCTGACTCGCCGCGGCGCAGGTCCGCC
>JBGSUY010000173.1:0-2052 GCA_041753195.1 Chromatiaceae bacterium | reverse complement strand
CGGCGTAGGCGATGGCGCTGACCGGCGAGCGGCGATGGGGGCTCGGGAGCGGGAGTATGTGCGGCGGTTCGATTGGGGGCGATCGCGGAGCAGACGGCGGCGCTGTGCCGCTGGATCTCAGGGCAGGGCGAACGGCCGGATGTGGTGAGGCGGTCTTCCAAGTTTCAGATCGTCATCCCTCAGCGCGTGCGCGAGCAGTTGGGGATCCGCCCCGGCGAACGGCTGCAGGTGCTTACCTTCGATAACCGCATCGAGGATAACCGCATCGAGTTGTTGCCCATCGAGTCGCCTCAGGAGTTGCGCGGATTTCTCGCCGGCATCGATACGACCGTCGTGCGCGAGCCGGACCGCGTATGAACCTCGGTTACGACTTGATCGATGCCTTCCGCCGCAGGACCGGCGTGGGCGTGGTGCTGAACACCAGCTGCGGCAATGGGAGCATGGCCAACGAGCTGGTCCGCCGCGGCTGGGCGGTCACGGGGGTCGATCCGTCCGTGGAGGGCATCGCCCAGGCCCGTGCCGCCTATCCTGGGCTGCGGCACGAGTGCGGGTCCGCCTACGACGATCTCCCCGGCCGCTATGGGCGCTTTCCGGTGGTGCTGAGCTCGGAGGTGGTGGAGCACGTCTACGCGCCGCGGGATTACGCGCAGACGGTCTTCGACCTCCTTTCCGGGGGGGTGGCGATCTTGTCCACGCCCTACCACGGCTACTGGAAGAATCTGGCCCTGGCGCTCGCGGGTCGGATGGATCGGCACTTCACCGCCCTGTGGGATCACGGGCATATCAAGTTCTGGTCCATGGCGACCCTGGGTGAGCTGCTGCGGGAGGCGGGGTTTGTGGATCTGCGGTTTGAGCGGGTTGGGCGGGTCCCGGCCATGGCGAAGTCCATGATTGCGGTGGCGCGGAAGCCTAAAGGTCGGCGGCGTCTTCGCGCGAAGCTCCCACCGCTTGGGCCCCCGACACCCACAGCCCGCAGGATGCGGTGAGCCCGTAAGATGCGGTGAGGAACAAACCGCATCCTACGGGCTATTCGACTTCAAGAAGGCCCACAGAAACGACAAGGCAGGGCCGGCCACGGGGCTGAGCTACCGCTCCGTTAGCCGCTGCAAGCGGTGGAGTATCTGGTCGGTCTCGTCGGGTGTCAGCATGGCCAAGCGATCCGATCGGATACGCTGGCGGGAGATGGCACGGCAGTGCTCCACCAGGGCGTAGCTCCGCTGCCGTAAGCCGTCGCGCGCGGACACGGCGAGATGAAGGGGTTCAAAGGCTGGGGCCGACTGGCTGCTGAGCGGGCAGATGAATACGACGGGTGGATCCACGTCCAGTAAGGCCTGGGCAGTGAGGATCACGACCGGACGCAGTTTACCGACCTCCGCGCCCCGAGCGGGATCGAGTCGGGCCAGGTAGACGCCCCCGCGGGTCAGTGGGCGCTGGTTGTCCACCAATCCTCGGCGTGGTCCGGCAGAGCTTCGGCAAGTCCGTTATCCAGCTCGCACGTTTCCGCAAGGTAGGTCTCGCTGCCCCGCATGGCGCGGAAGCTCGCCGCCATGGCCGTTAGCTCTTGCTCCCGTTGGACACGCGCGAGCTCGTGCCGAAGGGCCTGGCGGATCAATTCGGTACGTGTGATGCCGAGCTCATCGGCGAGGCGTGTGCTTTCCTCGACGAGCTCGTCTGGCAACTTCAGTGATATGGCGATCATGACCTTGCTCCTCGAGACAGGGGGTTGATCAAGGGATATGCAAAAAGATACCAGAAGCGATGTCCTTTGCCCCCTGCCGTTTTTTCCGCTCGCTCATCCTACGGGGCTGGGGTCGCGGTTAATGCCCTGCGGTTGGGGCGCGCCATCGATGCGGTTCGTTCCTCACCGTATCTTACGGGCTACGAGTTACGGGCTTCGACATCGGCGCCTGACGGGGCAGCTACACGGTGCTGGCGGCGAAGGTGGCCGGGGCATCGGCGATCGAGGTCGAGCCGGTGCCGGCGACCTTTGATGCGCTGCTGGCAAACGTGCGGGTCAACGCCATCGGCGCCCTGGTGGATGCGCGCCACTGC
>JBGSUY010000172.1:0-3432 GCA_041753195.1 Chromatiaceae bacterium | reverse complement strand
CTGTGGACGGCCGTCTTCGCCGCGGCCGGCGACCTGATGCTCAAACAGGCGGGCATCCTCTCGGTGCATGCCAACACCACCGCCGATGCCCTGCACCATGCCTGGCTCAATAGCCGCGATGGTCGGACCCGCCACTTCCTACTGCTGCAGGCGGCGGCCTTCATGTCTCTCTTTCGGGATTTGCTGGGTGGCGAGCGCAACCCCCTGGACATCGAGACCCTGGCCCCGGCCGGCGAGGACCCGCCGCGTGAGGATGCCCTCGACGCCATCTTCTGGTCCCTCGCCGACGACCGCGTCGGCGCCGCCCGCAAGGCCCTGGCCTACCTCGCCGCCGGTGGCACCGAGGCGGCCTTCCTGTCCCAGGCACGCCATCAGGTGGTGCACCGCACCCAGGGGTTCCACGACTACAAGCTCGCCGAGGCGGCCTTCGCGAACGCCGCCGCCCTGGCCCCGCCCTGGCGCGCACGCTATCTCGCGGCCATCACCCCCTACCTTAACGGTCCCTTCGATCCCCTCCACCCGGCCGTCGAGCGGGCCCTGGGGCTGCCGATCCTTCGCCTCAAACCACTCTGACCCGGGTGGAGGCTGCCCCTCTCCGCTCGAAAGAAGAGCCGCCGCGGACGGGTCTTGTAGGACAAGTTCAAGGCTCAAGCCGGTATCGGGGAGTCCTCTGGTGGCCTGACGGGCGGTCCGCGGCCAGGGCGACGGCGATCCCGGCTCCGATCAGTGGAGGCGGTGCCATGTCCGCGACAGGGTCTGTCTGGAGACGGCTCCGGCGAGCGGGGCTGGTCTTGGGCTTGCTGGCGAGCACCGGTGTCCTGGGCCGGGGGCTCTACCTGGAGGGCCAATCCTCGTCGCTCCAGGCTTGGCTCTTCACCCGCTTGTCCGCGAGCTTTGGGGTGCGGGTGATGCCCGGGGCGAGCGCGGCGAGTCGCTTTCCCACCGGGGGCCCCTACGACGATCGGCTCGGCTACTCCCGGATACCGGACTTCATCGCGTCCCTCAAGCGGCGCGGCTACGTCGTCGACCGGCAGGCGCGCCAGTCCCCGCGGCTGGTCTCCTTCGTCGACTGGGGCGGCTTCCCGATCTACCGGGAGAAGGCCCAGGCTGGGCTCGAGATCCTCGACCGGGAGGGCACGGAGGTCTATCGGGCACGCTATCCGGAGCGGGTCTTCGATGACTTCCACAGCATCCCCGGCCTGCTCGTCGCGACCCTGCTCTACATCGAGAACCGGGAGCTCCTGGACCCCCAGTACGCCAGGCGCAACCCGGCGGTGGAGTGGGACCGTTTGGCGGCGGCCGGGATCAATGCCACATTCGGGGGGCTCCTGCCGCGGCAGAACCGCTTCGGGGGCTCGACCCTGGCGACCCAGATCGAGAAATTCCGCCACTCGGCCCAGGGTCTCACGGGCTCGGCACGGGAGAAGCTGCGTCAGGTGCTCTCGGCGAGTGTCCGTGCCTACCAGGATGGGCCGGACACTACCGCGGCGCGGCGGCGGATCCTTCTCGACTATGTCAACTCCACGCCGCTGGCGGGACGCCCAGGCTTCGGCGAGGTGATCGGGATCGGCGATGGGCTCTACGCCTGGTTCGGCACTGACCTCGACGAGGCGATCCGATCCCTCGGCAGCCCGCCAGTGGATGACTGCGAGGCCCGGCGGCACGCCCAGATCTACAAGCAGGTGCTCGCCCTCTTGCTGGCCCAGCGGCGGCCTTCCTACTCGCTGCTCGAGGGACGCGCGGAGCTGGCCGCGCTTACCGATTCCTATCTGCGCCTGCTGGCTCGTGAAGGGGTTATCGACAAGGCCTTGCGTGACGTCGCACTGGCCGAGCCCCTGGTGTTCCGATCCGAGCCGCCGTCCCCGGCCCCGAGCTCCTTCGTGGAGCGTAAGGCCCTCAACGCCACCCGCGCCCATCTCCTGTCGCTGCTCGGGGTCGATTCACTCTATACCCTGGATCGTCTGGATCTGCGGGTGGAGGCGACCCTCGACACCCGGACCCAGGAGGCGGTGACGGCGACCCTGCAACGCCTGATGGAGCCGGAGGAGGCGCGCAGGGCGGGACTCTTCGGCGATCGTCTCCTGCGCGGCGACCCGGCCGGGATCGCCTACAGCTTCACTCTGTTCGAGCGGGCCCCTGGGGCCAACCGGCTGCGCGTGCAGGCCGATAACCTGGAGCGCCCGCTGGATCTCAACGAGGGGGGTAAGCTCGATCTCGGGTCGACCGCGAAGCTCCGCACCCTCACCACCTACCTGGAGATCGTCGCCGAGCTGCACGGGCGCTACGGGGGTGCCTCGGCCGCCGAGCTCAAGGGGGTGGCGGCGGACGCCGGCGACCCCCTGAGCCGCTGGGCGCTGGAGTACCTGCTCAAGGCCGAAGACCGCTTGCTCGCCGCGATGGTGGAGGCCGCCATGGGGCGGCGCTACTCGGCGAGCCCGGGGGAGACCTTCTTCACCGGCCGCGGGGCGCACCGGTTCGCCAACTTCGACCGTCGCTCCCATGGGTCCATGCCGGTCAGGGAAGCCTTCCGGCACTCGGTGAACCTGGTCTTCATCCGCATGATGCGCGACATCGTCAAGTACTACCAGGCCGAGGGTCCGGAGCCGGTGCGGGCGATCCTCGCCGACGCGGAGCACCGGTCCCGCCCCGGCTACCTGGAGCGCTTCGCGGACCTCGAGGGAACCGTCTTCCTCGATCAGTTCTACAAGCGCTACGCCGGCCTGGGCCCCGACGAGGCCTTGGCCCTGTTGGGGACCCGGGCTCGCCCGATCCCACGCCGCCTGGCGACGGTGTTCCGCTCGGTGCGCCCGGAGGCGCCCGTGGAGGATCTTGGCGCCTTCATCGCGCGCCGATTGCCGGGTACCACTTTGTCCTCGAAGGAGCTCCAGCTCCTCCACGACACCTACGGCGTCGAGCGTTTCAACCTGCACGACCGGGGCTACATCGCGCGCCTGCACCCTCTGGAGCTGTGGCTGGTCGCCTATCTCCAGGGCCATCCGGACGCGCGCCGGACCGAGGTCATGGACGCCAGCGCGCAAGTACGCCAGGAGGTCTATCAATGGCTCTTCAAGTCCAAGCGCAAGGCGACGGCGGACTCGCGCATCCGCATCATCGCGGAGGAGGATGCCTTCAGCCGGGTGCACCAGTCCTGGCGGCGCCAGGGCTACCCCTTCGACTCGCTAGTGCCCTCGCTCGCGACCGCCATCGGCAGCTCCGCCGATCGACCCACGGCCCTCGCCGAGCTCATCGGGATCATCGTCAACGACGGGGTGCGTCTGCCTATGGAGCGGGTGGCGGCCGTCCATTTGGCCGAGGACACCCCCTACGAGACCCATCTGGCGGGCCGCACCGATCGGGCCGAGCGGGTGCTGCCGCCGGAGGTCGCGGCCGCCCTGCGCGTCGCCCTCACGGACGTGGTGACCAACGGCACGG
>JBGSUY010000171.1:0-10741 GCA_041753195.1 Chromatiaceae bacterium | reverse complement strand
ACTGGCCCGCAGCGGGCGGTCGCCATCGGCACCCTGGTCGCCCGCGCCGCGGCGCCGGGTAGTGAGCGGGCCACCGAGGCCTGGCTCAAGGAGCACAGCGCCCTGGGGGAGCTGATCGAGTACGACTACGCGAGCATGCACGCCATGGCGCTCTACCGCATCAGCGATTGGCTGTGGCGGCACAAGGCGGCTCTGGAGGGCTGTCTGTTCGCCCGCGAGCGTGATCTGTTCGCCTTCGCGGAGGTGATCACGCTCTACGATCTCACCAATACCTACTTCGAGGGCACGGCCAGAGCCAACCCCGATGCCAAGCGGGGCAAGTCCAAGGAACGGCGCTCGGATTGTCCGCTGGTGACCCTGGCGCTGGTGCTCGATGGCAGCGGGTTTCCCAAGCACAGCGAGATTTTTCCCGGCAATGCCAGTGAGCCGCAGACCCTCGAGCGGATGCTCAACACGCTTACCGGGGCCGAGGTCACCTCACGCCCGACGGTGGTGCTCGATGCCGGCATCGCCAGCGAGGACAATGTCACCTGGCTGGTGGACCATGCCTGGCCCTATGTGGTGGTCAGCCGTCGGCGCGAGCCCCAGTTCGATCCGGCCGCGGCCACCGTGGTGCAGAAGCGCGACGGGGTCTGTATCCGTGCCGAGCGCCGGGTCGATTCCGACACCGGTGAGGTTCACCTCTATTGCCATTCCAGTCAGCGTGAGGAGAAGGAGCGGGGGATTCAGGACCTGGCCGCCCAGCGCTTCGCGGCCGAGCTCGAGCACCTCGCCGCGGGACTGTCGAAGAAAGGCAACAGCACCAAGCGTTACGATAAGGTGCTCGAGCGCATCGGCCGGCTTAGGCAGAAATACCCAAAGGCCGCACCGCACTATGCCATCGATGTCACGGCCGACCCCGATACGGGCCAGGCCAGCGCCATCGCATGGCGGCGCATCACCCCGGTGGAGGACACCCTGCCCGGCGTCTATTGCCTGCGCAGCAACCGCACCGACTGGGACGAGGCCACCCTCTGGCATACCTACATCCTGCTGACCGACCTCGAGGCGGTATTCCGCTCCCTGAAGTCCGAGCTGGGCCTGCGCCCGGTCTACCACCAAAAGCGCAACCGCGTTGCCGGGCACCTGTTCCTCTCGGTGCTCGCCTACCACCTGGTACACACCATCCGATTCCAGCTCAAGGCCGCCGGGATCGACCTCTCCTGGAAAAGCATCCGCACCCGCCTCGCCACCCAGCAGCGCGTCACCGTCGAGCTCAAACATGCCGACGGTCGAACCCTGCATATCCGCAAGAGCACCCGCCCCGAACCGGCCCAGCTCGAGATCTATGATGCCCTCGGCATCGCCGTGCGCCCGGGGCGTACCCAGAAGACCGTGATCTGACCCGGCCCTCACACGTGTAGTGCCATACGGCCCCCATCCGAAATAACGCCACTTTGTTTTACAAAGGTATTTTTGAATCAGTTGTTAAACCTGGGCTAGGTTGCGCGGTGGAGGGGGGCAATCGGCCAAGGGCGGGCTCGGAGCCATGCAGGCGGGAGGGGTTCCAGGCGACCCAGCCTAAAAATAAATTCTATCTTTTCGATAAAATCAGTTGATAGATTAGCAAACGCTGATATACTGCGTCCGATCGTAAGCGATACCGCCGACGAAAGTTCGAAACCCAAATTTTCTAGACATAAAACAATGCACAACATGATCAAGGCTGCTGCTGTCACCGCCCTCGTTCTGAGCTCTGCCTCCGCCTTCGCTTGGGTCAATGGCCCTTTCGATAGCTTCAGCAACGGCTTCACCGACGTGGCCAACGATTTCTTCGGAGACGGCTTCGGCGACGGCAACGCCGACTTCAATCTGAACGCCAGCGCCTCCGGAAACGGCCGTGGCTGGGGTCGCGGTTACGATCGCTTCCAGGGCTACAACGGTTACCGGTACGCCCCTTACTACGCCTACCCCTACGCCCCGGTCGCGATGGCCCCGGCGCCCCAGGCACAGGTTGCTCCGATGCCGTTCCAGGCTCCGATGCCCTTCCAGGGTCCGGTCGCGCGCTAATCCCAAGCCGAACGCGCCGGCGCAACCTTGCGCCGGCCGTCAACCGAAGGCCCCACGGACCCTGGTCCGCGGGGCCTTTTTCGTTGGTACTTGGGCAGCGACTGTCGGGGCGAGGACCCAAGGGTAGGCGCCGCGCTCAGCGGTCGCCGCGTCCAGCGGCAAACCGGTGGGGAAGGTGACAGCGCATGCAGTCGTCGGTGCTCGCCGGGTGCCCGCCCCTCTGCTCCACGGCGGAGTGGCAGACTAAACAGCGATCTACGCCGACCTCATAGCCGGTCGGGCCGATGCCCGGGTAGTAGCCGGTCAGATTGGGCTTTTCCTCGCCGACCGTCTCCGCGGTGTGGGTTCCATGGCAGGCGTTGCACTTCACCATGACGTGGGTCATGTACGACTGGCTGTACTCGTCCACCAGCGCCTGATCGATCTCGTGACAACCCCCGGATAGACAGGAGTAGCTGTACTCAACGGCGAAGCCATTGTCGAGCTCCTCATCCGCGCGGCTGCCGTTCGGCCCCTTGGCCTGGACGGTCAGTGCCACCGCGAGCAGCAGGGCGGCACCGAAAGAGGCGGGGCCCCGCAATTGATAATTGGCCTTGCGCATCATGGTTGTTGCCCCTTCACGCCTTGGCCACATGGACGGCACAGTGCTTGTACAGCGGCTGCCCGCAGTCCTTGTCGACATAGTTCATGGTCAGCCTGTTGACGGCGACGAGCCGCCCGCCGTTATCGGCGACGTCGCTCGGGTCGAGGTCGCCGAAGTGCATCAAGATGAAGACGGCGCCTTCCCGGACGGTGTCGGTGACTCGCGCCTTGATCAGGATCTCGCCGCGACGGGAGGTGACGCGCACTAGATCGCCGGTCGCGATCTCCAGCCGCTGTGCATCGACCTCGCTGATCTCCACGTAGTTCTCCGGCACCATCTCGTGCAACTGGGCCACACGCTTGGTCTTGGTGCGGGAATGAAAATGCTCGATCACGCGCCCCGTATTGAGCCAGAAGGGATACTCGGCGTCTGGGATCTCCGGTGGCGGCTGATAATCCACCGCCCAGAGATAGGCGCGAGAAAGATTGTCCGGGTCGATCCAGGGCGCATCGGGACTGGTGCCGTATTGGGCACGATCCCAATTGGTGTTGAATTGCCCGTCGGTATAGAGCCGCTTGCCGCCCAATGGGTCGGTAGGCGTCGACGGCCAGGACATGCCACGATGCGTCTCCAGCGCCCCATAGTCCATGCCGCTCATGTCGCAGACCTTGCCGGCAGAGACCTGCCGCCACTCGTCGAACGCCGCCTCCGCAGACTCGAAGCCGACCAAAGACCTGCCGGCGAGATTCCGAAGCCGCGCATCCGTGGCCGCGAGCTTGTCCGCCACCATCTTGATGATCTCCAGATCCGAGTAGGCGCCGTAGTCCGGGCGCTGCTCGTAACCTGGCGGGTTGACCGCCTTCCGGCCGAGGTTGACTCGGCGTTCGGCACAGGTATAGGTCCCGGTCTTCTCGCCCCACTGGGCCGCCGGCAGGAACAGGTCCGCGAAATGGGAGGTCTCGACCGGGTTGTAGATGTCCTGCACCACGACGAACGGGCGATTTGGATTTGCGAAGTCGAGGTGCGCGAACAGGGCGTTGAGATCCGGGAGCGTCACGGCGGGGTTGGTGCAGGCGACCCAAAAGACCCTTAAGCGCCCGTCGCGCATCATCTCCACCATGGAGTCCTTTTCGGGTTGAAGGTCCCGATTGGAGGTAATGATGGTGGTGCCGTGGCGCGGAATGGACCCTTCCGGAAGGTTCCACAGCGCCTCAAGCTCGGCGACGTGCTCCCGGTTGTAGTAGTTGCGATAACCGGCCAGGGCCGAGGAGCCGCCCGCCTCGCGATTGCTCATGGCGGTGGCCTGACCGGTGATAGAGAAGGGCGCGGAGCCGGGCCGCCCAATCTTGCCGGTGACCAGATGCATTGCACAGATCAGGCGCACCGTATCCGTGGCGCCCATCGATTGATAGACCCCCTGAATGAACAACGACCAGACCTCCGGCGAGGTGCCGATCCACTTCGCGGCCAGCCGAATGTCCGCGGGGCTCAGGCCGGTGATACTGGCGACAAACTCCGGGGTATAGCTCGCGACCTTGGCTGCCAGTGCATCGAAATTGCGGGTGTGCGAGGCGACGTAGGCGGTGTCGATCCAGCCGTTCGCGATCAACAGCTGAAGCAGACCGTTCAACAGCGCCACGTTGGTACCGGGCTCAAGCTGCAGGTGGAGATCCGCGGCGCGCGCCGTCTGGGTCCGCCGCGGGTCGACCACGATAAATTTCGGCGGACGCGGTCCACGCCGCGCGTTGGCGATACGCCGCCAGACCTGCGGGTGCATCTCCGCCGGATTGGTGCCGATAAGAAACAGGCAGTCGGCGTGCTCGATGTCGTCGTAACACCCCGGAGGGCCGTCGGATCCGAAGGTCGACATGTAGCCATAGACCGCCGCGGCCATACAGAGCCGGGTGTTCGAGTCCATGGTCGAGGTTCGGATAGCCCCCTTGCCGAGCTTGCCCATCGCGTAGTACTCCTCGATGGTCCATTGTCCGGTGTTATAGATGCCTACCGAATCCGGGCCGCTGCTGTCGACCGCCTCGATGATCTTGCCGGCCAGCACTGTGATCGCGGCGTCCCAGGTGATCTTCTCCCAGGCGCCGTCGGCGCTGCGCCGCATCGGATACTTCCCCCGTTCGGTGACGCGCAGGTCGGCGTCGTCCTGCACCTTGAACTCGTAGACGCCCTTGATGCACACCCGCCCCTCGTTGGTTGGATGCAGATCGTCGCCCTTTACAGCCACCGCCTCGCCCTCGGCATTTACACCAATGCGCAGGCCGCATCCGACCGAGCAGTAGCCACATACCGAATGGACCCAGTCGATCACCGCGTCGAAGCTGTCATCGGCTTGGGCTGCCTGGCCCGTCAGCAGATCGAGGATGCCGCCACCCATCACAACCCCAGAGGAGACCAGGGCGCCCCATTTGAGGAAGGTGCGCCGATCATGGTTGCACAGGTTTGGTTCCTGCCGTAGTTGCTCGACGATCTTGGACGGCAGCAAACGTGGACCGATTGGTTTGGACATAAGCCTCTCCCAGACAGGTAGAGTATCCTGCCCATTAGCTGCGAAATGCGTTCGCGGATTGATGGATGGTCCCTGAGCTCAGGGCGCCTGAGGATAGAAATTGAGTCTGAAGTGGAAAGGAGACGCGGCCGCGCTAGTGCGCGGGCAGCAATACGAGAGCCAAATAAGCTCCATAGGGAGTGTGGGAAGCGACGCTCTGTTGTCGACGGGAAAGAAAGTCGAAGGGTAATGAAAGAACGCCACCGATGGGCCGTGCTATGGAAGCGGCGGACAGCCAAAAAACAGAGAACGCATGGATGGCCGAAAGCAGACCCGTTGTTAAGCCCGTCAGGGTCATTGGCGCGCTTGGTGGACGCTGCAAGGGTATTGGTTTAGTGAAACTACTAGAGGGAGGGGATCGTAATAGCGCGGCGGATTCAAACACCCTCTTTTTCGCCTTGTCAAGTGGGCTTTTATAATTGAGATTTGTCACACCAGCGCACGAGGCGAAGTAATTTCTGGGGTATGGGCTTTGCGCTGAAACCCTTGGTGCGTCTCGAACCCGCCATTGGTACACCCATTTAATGGGGCTGCCTCGGGGGCTCGATCCACCTGTGATTTCTATCACGTAAGGCCTACGGCGATCGGCGCTTCCATTGAGCGTATGATTTAAGAAGTGGAGCTGAGGTCACAATTCGCTTCAGTTTCAGTGCGGGTCGTCGGGAGGCTCGCTGGGGCATCGGGGCATCCTGCTGGATGCTCTCGCGCCGGAAGGGAGGGGGCGTCCTGCCCCGCATGAAGGTCCCGGAATTGGTCAGCGCTCGATTACCGTGAAAGTCGCGCCGGGAGCGCGCTCCAACTTGCCCTCTCCCTCTGGGAGAGGGCGGGGTGAGGGAAAGGCCTTGGCGCCCGCAACTTTTATTTTCTGAGGTGGCGCGGGCGCCATGGTCGTTAGCGGACGAAATACTCGCTCGCCAGGCAGCAGAACTCCTCCGCTGCCTCCCGCTTCGGGGCGGCCGTCGTCGTCGCGGGCAAGGGCTCCTCGGCCGGCTGCAGCACCCATTCGGCGCCCACGCAGCAGGAAAGATCGCCTAGCTCCGTCTGGCACTTGGCCTTCCGGGAAGGAGAGTCCTTCGAGGCGTCTGCCCTGGGCGGCCGTGCCCGTTGGGTCTGATCTGCCGTCGCCGGGCCGGATAGGGTCCACTCTGAGGGGAGACAGCAGGCGAGCGAATTGTCCTGATCCTGAACGGCGTAGGCGCCGGTTGCGGACTGAGCGGCGAAGCTCAGTGCGAGGAGCCCACAGGCGAGCAAGTGTTTGATGATCTGAGCGTTCATTTGTAATGCACCATTTCTGTCGTACGACGATTGACGACAAGAATATAAGCTGGCGCTAATGGACATACTTGACTTGAGTCAATCGGGTTCCGCGGGCATCCACGTGGCGATCAGAATCGGCAGCGGAGGGGCCCGCCAGGCTTTTGATCTTCATCAAGGGGAGAATCCAGGCCTCCCCTGTAGCGTCTCGACCAGTCCAAATGAAGGGGCCGGTCGGCAGCCGGACCCGATGCCGCGGGGATCTTGGGATGTCGACGACGGGTGTCGTTTACTTGGTCGGTGCCGGCCCGGGTGACCCGGACCTATTGACCCTCAAGGCGGCGCGGCTTCTTGGCGAGGCCCAGGTCGTGGTCTACGACCGCCTGGTTGGGGAGGGGATCCTCGATCTGATCCCGGCCGGGGCCAGCCGCATCGCCGTGGGCAAGGCCCCGGGGCTCCATTGCGTCCCCCAGGCGGAGATCAACGCCCTGCTGGTGGCGAGCGCCCGTAAGGGGCGGCGGGTGGTGCGGCTCAAGGGGGGCGATCCATTCCTGTTCGGCCGTGGCAGCGAGGAGGCCCTGTACCTGCGGGCCAACGGCATCCCGTTCGAGGTGGTGCCGGGTGTCACGGCCGCCAGCGCGGCCTGCGCCTACGCCGGTATTCCCCTGACCCATCGCGGCGAGAGCCGCCTCGTGCAACTGGTCACCGGGCATCTCCAAGAAGGGGAGGCGCTGGACCTGCCCTGGGATGTCCTGGCGAAGGGCCAAGGCACCCTGGCCTTCTACATGGGGCTCGCGAACCTGCCGGTGATCGTCGAGCGTCTGATCGCCGCCGGCCTGGATCCCTGCACCCCAGCGGCGGTCATCCAGTCGGGTGGCCTAAGGGAGCAGCGGCGGGTGCTGGGGACGCTGCAGTCCCTGCCCCGAGAGGTTGCCGCCGCGGGCCTGAGGCCCCCGTCCCTGATCGTCGTCGGGTCGGTGGTCCGGTTCGCCGAGGCCCTGGACTGGTTTCATTCTGTCGAATCGGAGGCCGAGGATGTCGCCGTCTACGCGTGCCATCGTTGATTGGTCGGCCGGGGTCGGCGTCGCCCTGGCGATCCTGTCCGGGATCAGCCTCTCCGCCCTCGGGGCGTTACCGCCGGCGGGTGATCCCCCGCCGGTGTCGGCCCCGTTGTCCGTCGAGCGGGCCGCTGAGCTGCGCCACCTGCTGACCCAGGACTGCGGCTCCTGCCATGGACTCACCCTCGCCGGAGGTCTGGGGCCCGCCCTGCAGCCTGGGAGCCTCGAAAACAAGCCGGTGGAGTTCCTCGCCTACACGATCCTGAACGGTCGCCCAGGCACGGCCATGCCCCCCTGGTCCGTCTTCCTAACGGAGGCGGAGGGGCTCTGGCTGGCCCGGGAGCTAAAGGGGATGAATCCATGAGGGCTCGTCTCGCACCGGTCGTTGCGCTCATGCTCTCTGTCGGCGCCGTCGCCGAGGAGCCGACGGCCTTCCTGCGGGGGACCGGCGACCTCGGGATCGTGGTGGAGCGGGCGAGCGGCTCCCTGCAGGTCATCGAGACCAGCCGAAACACGTCCCTGGGCCGGATTGAGGGCCTGGGGGATCTCTCCCATGCCTCCGCCGTCTTCTCCCGGGACGGCCGCTTCGCCTATGTCTTCGGGCGCGACGGGGGCCTCACCAAGGTGGATCTGCTGACCGGCACCCTGGTCAAGCGGGTGGTCCAGTCGGGCAACGCCATCGGCGGGGCCATCTCCCAGGACGGCCGCCTGGTGGCGGTCTCCAACTACGAGCCGGGGGGCGTGCGGGTCTTCGACGCCGAGACCCTGGACCCGGTGGCGGACATCCCCGCCACCTACGGGGACGGCACCCAGCGATCCAAGGTGATCGGCCTGGTGGACGCCCCCGGCAACCGCTTCGTCTTCAGCCTGTGGGACGCGGGGGAGATCTGGGTCGCCGACATGCAGGACCGGGCCCAACCCCGCATCGAGCGGTACCGGGACATCGGGCGCCAGCCCTACGATGCCCTCATCACCCCGGACGGCCGCTACTACATCGCCGGCCTATTCGGCGAGGATGGGTTGGCCCTGCTGGACCTTTGGCACGCGGAGAAGGGGGTGCGGCGCATCCTTCCAGGCTATGGCCGCGGCGAGGAGCCCCTGCCCGTGTACAAGATGCCCCACCTGGAGGGCTGGACCGTGGCGGGGCGGCGCGCCTTCCTGCCCGCGGTGGGCCGCCACGAGGTCCTGGTGGTGGACCTCGACACCTGGGCGGAGGTGGGGCGGGTCCCGGTGGCCGGTCAGGCGGTGTTCGTCATGGCCAGGCCAGACGGGCGCCAGATCTGGGTCAACTTCGCCCTGCCGGACAATCACCACGTCCAGGTGATCGACACCGAGACCCTCCAGGTCGTCAAGGACCTGGAGCCCGGCAAAGGGGTGCTGCACATGGAGTTCGAGCCCCGCGGGGAGGAGGTCTGGGTCTCGGTGAGGGACGAGGACCGCCTGGAGGTCTACGATACTCAATCCTTTGCCCGGGTTGGGAGCCTCCCGGCGGACAAACCAAGCGGGATCTTCCTCACCGACCGGGCCCATAAGATCGGACTCTAGGAGGTCCGGTTCCGAGATCCCGCCCTCGGTCCTCCCATTGGGGCCGAGATCGCTTCGGCTTGAGGCCAAGCGCGGGTCGATCATGAAGGGCTCTCGCTCCTTCAGGGCGAAGAGCCCCCGCGCGTCTGGTGCATCGATCAGCAGGCTCCAGGAGCGTGTGCTCACGACGCTTGGGACAACCGCCACCGGGTGCCGATCGGGCAACGCGTCACCGTACGTCTGCTGGCCTGGCCTCACCATGCCCGGGCGCAACCAGCTCGGATCCGGGATCTCCCCCGGCCAAAGGACCTCGATCCCCGCCGGGTCGACGTCGAGCGC
The DNA here is from genome assembly GCA_041753195.1 of Chromatiaceae bacterium. GTDB lineage: Bacteria > Pseudomonadota > Gammaproteobacteria > Chromatiales > Chromatiaceae > Thiodictyon. The sequence goes on along the minus strand of JBGSUY010000171.1, from coordinate 1,377 downwards.
AAGCAGGGTGTGGGGCAACCGGTCGAGGACCTCGAAGCCCGTGTGCACCGCGACCTCCAGGATGGCCGTGGCCGGGTCGAGGGAGGTGTAGAGCACGCGCCGTCCGGCGGATGACCAGCGCCCGCCGACCAGGAAGGCGCCTTCGGCCGTTTCCCAGTCCGCCAAATGCGTGTCGCGCACCAGCCGCCAGGCCACCAGCCCGCTGCCCCCGAGGGCCGCTGGCAGCGGCGTCATGCATAGACCCCGTGGTCCATGCGCGTCAGCAGCGTCTTGACCAGTTCCGTGCCCTCCGAGCTCTGCAGCAGATCGATCGGCCGGCGCCGATCGAGGCCCAAGGCAGGGGACGCAAGCCAGCGCTCGGCGGCCTCCTGGGAGGCCAAGACCTCGATCGCCTGTTCGGTGACCGCAGCCAGGCGCAGCGAGCGGTCGGTCGCGTTGCTGTCGAGCGGCTTGGCCGCCGCCCTGGCACGCTGCAAAGTGCGTTCGCTGATGCCCATGGTCTTCAGCACCGTCTCGCGGTCGATGTACTGGAAGGACTCCATCAGCTCACGGGCCTTGCCCACCGACAGGCCCCGGGTCACCAGATCGTGCGCCTCTAAGGGACTCAAGCCCTTGCCGATCTGAAACAGGACGGCGGTCGACGCCCCTCCGAGCTGGCGCTTGCCCCCAGCCTTCTTGCGCGTGACGGGGGACCTGGCGCGCTTGCCCTCCTTGCTCTCAGATTGGCGATTCTTGGGCTGGTGTTGGGGCTTGTTGGGGACCGTTTCGACAGTCACGATGGATACCTGGCGAAGACATCTGTCGTCACATCATAGGACAAACGTCGGCCCTTCGTGGACCTCCGAGCCCTCGATGGCATCGTGGGGCGTGGATGCCGCAGTGGTGCCTACCCGGCTGGTGGCTGCTGGTGCACAGGGTCAGGCACACTACGCTTAGGCATTCCTTGGTCCTTTCCCCTCCTAAGCACGGCCCCGACGCGGGTCGACTTTGACCTCTATCAAGGGCGGCTCGAGGGCTGCCGACTAGTTTCTAGGCCCAGACCCACCCCGGCCGGGGTTCCACCTGGGCTCCAATCTTCCCCGCGTCCTGGAGTCGGAACTTAAGCCCGGGATCGGCGTCGAGGTCCCGCCGGCCTGATCGTTTCAACCCGGAGCAAGACCCATGTCAAGCGCCACCCTTACCCCAGAACGCGCCGAGAGGGCCGGGTCTTGAGCACGGCGGCCGCCCGCGCAGGGTTGGAGCTCGACCCCACCGATCGGCGTCTGCTCAACGAGTTCCAGTCGGGCATCCCCCTGACCGCGCGGCCCTATGCCCGGATGGCCGAGCAGCTCGGGGTGAGCGAGGCCGAGGTCCTTCAGCGCCTGCGCCGCCTGACCG
>JBGSUY010000170.1:0-1631 GCA_041753195.1 Chromatiaceae bacterium | reverse complement strand
AGATGTCCGCAGATCGCTTGCCAAGCACCTCGCACGCGAGGGTTTTGGTATCGATTGCCAGGATGCCGAGAAACCCCGGCAAAAACCATTGATCTCAGCTGTCATGCGGCTGGTCGCATAGAGAAATGCGGAAACTTCAGTGTCAGAAATTCGTGACCAAATATTGTTAGAGACAACAGCGGGTTGCCCGCGCCTCCGAGGGCCCGATTTCCCGAAAGCGACCTCGCTTCGACCGCTACCACTCCAGCGGCGGCAGCTCGCGGAAGACCTTGCGCATGCCCTCGAGCCACTGCCGGGTCAGCGCGTCGAAGTAGACGTCACCCTTGGCGAAGCGGCGCTTCATCGTGACCCGCAGGCTGTCCCGCGCGTAGCACAGCAAGTCGATCGGCATGCCCACCGAAAGGTTGCTGAGCATCGTCGAGTCGAAGGACACCAGCACGCACTTGGTGGCGTCCTCCAGGGTCGCGCTGGAGCTCACCCCCAGGTCGAGGATCGGCTTGCCGTACTTGGCCTCTCCCGTCTGCTGAACGCGTCGATTGTGCCCCCATCGGGCCGGTTGGAGGAGCTGGGCGGACTACCCAAATGCGGTAGTTTACGCGGCTCAAAGCCGTCTTCGCTTTGCTTTGTTGGTCAGTTTGGGAACCCGGGGACCCCGTCCTCTCATCGCTCAGATTTTCAGTTGCTTGCGCGACCGAAAGCTACCAGTACGGGTCAATCCGTGTGCCGGAAATGCCAGTAAACTCGCGCCATCCTAGCACGGTCACCCCGACGCGTTGCTCCTGAGCACCCCGGCATCACCACACGTTAGCCTTGTGCCAGGCGAGCGCGGCCCTGGGTCAGAATATCTGCGCAGCTACGCGGGTTAGCACACTCAGACAAGGACTGACGCCACCGGCTAGGCGCGCCGAGCCCAAAAAACGGGCACCGCTATGTACGGTAGCGCCCATACGCGGCTCGCGACGGGGCATAAAGTTTAAGAACGCTGTGCTTGGCGTGATCCAAAACGAAGTACGGGATCGTTCAGGAAGGAGCCGAACGGCGGGTCTGAGGATTGGGAGAAGGCCCACTCCCGGTCGTTGTTGCGTTTCGGGATACTGACGAAGGCGCAAGTTGCGGCCAGGCCGCTCGCCAAACGCGCGGGGCCTTTACTGCAACTACCAAACGAGGCACCCCATGAACATCGACTTAAGTACGGCCCTCGTGACATCGGTACTGGCGCTCTTGGCCGGCATACTCATTCTGGTGGCGCCTGGAATACTGACTGAATTACTTCGTGTCCGTGTATCTGAACGTCGTCGGCTTGGAACCACCGGTTCGTTTTGAAGCCGCGCAGTCGCCGGTCGGCACTCCTGCCTGACCGGGAACCTGTAACCATGCAGCCTGAAGAGGAAAGCACATGAGCAATCGAATGATCTTGCGGCGAACGTTGGCCCTGATTCTGGGAAGCGCCATGATGGGTGGAGCGGGTATCGGCTTCGCCTTCGACATGGGCAATATGATGAACCCTTCCAGATGGATGGGAGGCAACAGCGGCCCGGGTGGCTCCGGCGGCCCGATGGGCAATATGATGAATCCCTCCAGATGGATGGGGGGCAACAGCGGCCCGGGTGGCTACGGCGGCGGCCCGGGCG
>JBGSUY010000169.1:0-22523 GCA_041753195.1 Chromatiaceae bacterium | reverse complement strand
CCAGCACAACCAGCACAACCAGCACAACCAGCACAACCAGCACAACCAGCACAACCAGCACAACCAGCACAACCAGCACAACCAGCACAACCAGCACAACCAGCACAACCAGCACAACCAGCACAACCAGCACAACGGTTGGGCTGATGGCCAAGATTCTCAAATTCTCCGGACACGACTTCGACCTACTGCGCCCGGATGACACTGCCTGGAGCATCATCGACATCGCCCACGGGCTCTCGAACCTGTGCCGGTACGCGGGACACACCACCGAGTTCTACTCCGTTGCGCAGCACTGCGTGGTGATGAGCCGTCACGTTCCCCAGAGGCTTGCGCTGACGGCCCTGTTTCATGACGCCGCAGAGGCTCTCGTCGGGGATATGCCGACCCCCCTCAAGGCGCTGCTGGAGGGATACCGCACGATCGAGACGTCGGGGGATGGAGGGCCTTCGGGGTGCGGACATCGCGGCGCATATCAAGCGACGCATATCACGCGACGCAGAGCAGAAGGCGTGAAGGATAGCTCCATCAACCGGGAGCTCGCGGTGCTGTCGGCCGCCATCAACAACGCCCGCTATCACCTGGAGTGGAACCTCCCGAATCCGGTCCAGGGCCGGATGCTCAAGGATCCGGAAGGACGGGTGCGGTGGATCTCGCAAGAGGATGCCGTTCTCCTGCTGGAGGCGGCGAGGGCGTCAAGGTCACCCTATCTCGCTGACCTTATCGTCCTGGCGCTGAACAAAGGGATGAGGCGGGAGGAGATGCTCGGACTGGAGTGGTGTCGGGTGGACTTGCAGGCGGGTCTGATCCGACTGGAGGCCCGACATACCAAGGCGGGCAAGCGCAGGAGCGTTCCTCTCAATCGAGCGGCACGCGAGGCCGTGATCTCCCGTGAGAGATTTCGGGCGAAGCACTGCCCAGTGTCCCCCTGGGTGTTCTGCAGAAAGAACGGCGAGCGCATCCGGGAGGCCCGAAAGGGATTCCTCGCAGCCTGTGCCAAGGCCGAAATCGCGGATTTCTGCTTCCACGATCTTCGCCACACGTGCGCCGCCTGGTTGGTGTCGGCTGGAGTACCGCTCACCGATGTCCGAGACCTGCTTGGCCATAGCACGGTCAGCATGACAGAACGCTACGCATACCTGGCCCCGGAACGGGTCAGGAGCGCGGTTGCGGTGCTCGATGAGGTCGCCGAGTCACGTTTGAGTCACGTTTAACGAGAGAGGGGCGGTTTGGGGGTGACGCAACCTCTGGAACTTAATCGAGAACGTGGGAGACCAGGCCATCCGCCAGCTTGGGCTCGAACCAGGTGGACTTGGGCGGCATCACCTCGCCCGAGTCGGCGACGGCCATGAGGTCCTCCATGCGGGTGGGGTAGAGAGAGAAGGCCGCGGCCATCTCGCCGGAGTCCACACGGGCGCTCAAGGCATCCAGGCCCCGGATACCGCCCACGAAGTCGATCCGCTCGTCCCGCCGGGGATCCACGATGCCGAGGAGGGGCTCGATGACGTTGTCCTGCAGCAGGCTGACGTCCAGGCGGGCCACCGGGTCGTCGTATGGGATACGGGCGGGGTCCAGGTCCAGACGGTACCAGTGTCCGGCGAGATAGAGCCCGAACTGACCGGGGCGCTCGGGGCGCACCGGCCCCAGGGCCCCCTCCACTGCAAAGGGGATGGAGAGGTGGGCGATCAGGCCCCCCGGGGTATTGCCATGCAGGTCCCTGATCACCCGGTTGTAGTCCAGGATCCGCATCTGGTCGTGGGGGAAGATCACGGAGAGGAAGTACTCGTAGGCCTCCTCACCGGCAGGGTGCGGGTTCTCGGCCCGGCGGGCGGCGGCCACACGGGAGGCGGCGGCGGTGCGATGGTGGCCGTCCGCCACATAGAGCGCGTCCAGGGCCTCGAAGGCGTCGGTGAGCCCCTCGATGGTGGCGCGATCCGCAATGGGCCAGAGCTCGTGGCGCACCCCGTCCGGGGCGCGGAAGTCCACCTCCGGCTCCCCATCGCTCACCCGCTCAAGGACCCGGTCGATGCCAGGGTTGGCCCGGTACACCAGAAAGGCGGGCCCCGTCTGGGCATTGAGTGCGTCGATCTGGCGCACCCGGTCGTCCTCCTTCACCGGGCGGGTGAACTCGTGCCTTTTGATCCGCTCGGCGTCGTAGGCGGCTACCGAGGCGGCGGCCACCAGCCCCGTCTGCATATGATCGCCCATGGTCAGGCGGTAGACGTAGTAGCGTGGTTCCGGGTCCCGCACCAGCACGCCTTGGGTCAACATGCGATCCAGATTCTCTCGGGCTTTGGCGTAGACCTCCGGGGCATAGGGGTCGGTGCCCTCGGGCAGGTCCACCTCGGGGCGTGAGATGTGTAGGAAACACCAAGGGTGCCCAGCCACCATGGCGCGGGCCTCGGCGGCATTCATGACGTCGTACGGGGGGGCGGCGACCGCCGCGGCGAGACCGGGGGCGGGGCGTAAGCCGGCGAAGGGCTTGATCAGCGGCATGGATAGCCTCCGAGGGTTGCTGAGGGGCGGGTCACAGGGTGTCGGCGCCGTCGGGCCATGTCGCGCCGCTGACTGGAGCCGGGCCAGGGCTGGGCCAGGACACTGCGCCCACGAGGTTCGGGACCCTGGTGGTGGGGCGAACCGTTGTCACCGCTATGGTAGCAGCAAGGGCCCCGGGGGCGAAAAGGACGGCGGCCCCCCCCCGGACCCGGCGGGTTACCGTCCGCGCAACCCGGATTGCGTGGGTCAGATGCGGATGGGTCCGGAACCGGCGTCAGAGCCGGTTCCTGGTAGGGGTCCCTACGCCCGGATCCCGGGCGGACGCGGGGTCGGAATCCCCGGGTGATGACGGCGACAGATCCTCGGCCTGGATCTCCAGGGTCAGGGCGGTGCTCGGCATCGGACCCCACGTCAGGGGTCCGGCGGGCATCGGGCGGTTGTGTACTGGTGACTTGGTTGCCTGCGCCTGCCTGGGCGCGGCTGCCTCGGGTGGGGCGAGCTGCTCGGGCGGCCTTTCGGGCTCCAGGAAGCGGATCCTGATCGGGCTTGCGGGGCCCTTTAAGGCGCGCTCCAAGGCCTGGTCCCGTCCGTAGAGGTCGCTCCGCAGGCCGATGGTTCCGTCGGCGTCCGCCTTGGCGGTGAGGTAGTAGAGAATGACCGGCAGGTGATCATCTAGGTGGACATAACGGGTTTGGCTGGTGGCCAGGGTACGGTTGATTCCCGCCTGGTCCCAGCTCGGTTTGTTCAGGATGACCTCGGCGAGCTTCAGGGGGTTCTGGACCCGCACACAGCCATGGCTGTAGGCGCGCGTGCCGTGGCTGAAGAGCCCCTTGCTCGGGGTATCGTGGAGATAGATGGCATGCCCATTGGGGAACATGAATTTGACTCGTCCCAGGGCGTTGTTGGGGCCGGCCTCTTGCACGATCCGGTAGCGCCGGTGGTCGCTGATGTTGCCACCGCTCACCCTGCGCCCGGTCTGGCGGTCCACCACCTTATAGCGAGCCGAGACCCCGCGCATCTTCTTCTGGATCGAGGGGGGGACGGTCCATGTGGGGTTGAAGACCAGGTGCTCCATCTCGTCCCGAAAGCTCGGGGTCTGCTGCTCCGGTGTGCCGACCACGGCCCGGGTGCTCCAGGCGATCTCACCGTTACGCACCACGTGGACCATGAAGCCCGCCACGTCCACGAATACATAGTCCGGCGGGAGGTCGTCGTAGAACCAGCGCATACGCTCCAGGTTGATGCGGATCCTGTCCGCTCTGGTCGGATCATAGGGTCGATTGAGGGCGGCGAGGGTGGCGGACCCCACCACCCCGTCGACCCCGAGTCCGGACCGGCGCTGGAAGGCGCTCACCGACTCCGCCAGCGCGGCGTCGAAGAGTTCCGGCTCCGCCGGCTCTGTTGCATTCGGGTGCCCCAAGGCGCGTAACCGCTCCCGCAACTGGCTCACCCGCGCGTCCCGGGTGCCGAGGCCCAGGGGTCTTCCCCGAGGGATGGGCGCCAGTTCCCCCAGGTGCTCGGCGGCGAGGTGCTCGCGCAGGGCACCCCTCAATTGTTCGTAGAAGTAAGGTTTGGGGGCGAGAGCGGCGAGTCGGGCCGCTGGGTCCGCGGCGGACAGGACGGCCTCCACGTCGGCCACCAGGGTCTCGGCGGGGATGGGTGGGCGGTGATTCCAGGCGGGGTTGACCGCGACCGGATCGAGCTTGCCGAAGCGGATGTGGTGGACATAACGCAGTAGGGCGTCCGTGAGGCGAAGCTCGGCGCTTACCCGCTCCCGAGCGTGAAGCTGGTCGAGGGCCCCGGGTTGCGCCAGGGCGCGCAGGGCTGCGACGTGGAAATCCTCCGGTCGCAGGCCGTGGCTGGGACTCTGCTCGGCGGCATGCAGCAGGACCTCGACCTGTTCCCGTCGGGTCCAACCGGGCGTGTGGCCCCGGGCGCTGTAGAGCGCCGCGATAAGAGGAGGCGAGAGGAGGGGGACACCCTCCATGGTGGCGGAGGGGGCCTCCCTCAGTGACTCTACCGTTCCGCGCAGCAGGGCGTCGGCACCGCCGAGGCCTGGTGCCAGGGCGAGCAGGTAGAGCGCGCGTGCGATGGGGTGTCTAAACAGCATCCCCCCTCCTATGGATACCAGGGTCCGAGATCATGGCGGCGCGGCGCATTATACTGAGGGGGCGCTCCGCCGGGGCCTTTCACTGATAGGCTAATCCGGCCGAGGTGGTGCCGTTGGCGGTCTGGGTCACAGGCGCAACAGAAAGTCCCCCCCTCAACATTCGCCCAGCAGTTGCACGCGACCCTGATCGTCCAGGGCCTCGAGCCGAACGGTAAAGCCCCAGAGCCGTCGGATGTGACGCAGCATCTCGTCGACTGACTCACCGAGCGGGCGGCGATTGTGGCGGAAATGCCTCAGCGTGAGTGAGCGGTCCCCGCGCCGGTCCACGTTGAAGACCTGGATGTTGGGCTCGCGGGTGCCCAGATTGTATTGCTCGGCCAGGGCCTGCCGCAGGGCCCGGTAGCCCTGCTCCTCATGGATCGCGGTGACCTCGATGGCCTCTTCCCGGTCATCGTCGCGAATGGCGAACAGGTGGAACTCCCGCATCAGGGTGGGTGAGAGGAACTGGGCGATGAAGCTCTCATCCTTGAAGTTGCGCATGGCGAAGTCGAGGACCTTGCGCCAGTCTTGGCCCGCGATCTCGGGGAACCATTCCCGGTCTTCCGGGCTGGGCTCCTCGCAGATGCGGCGGATGTCGCGCATCATGGAAAAGCCCAGGGCGTAGGGGTTGATTCCGCTGTAATAAGGGGCATCGAAGGGGGGTTGGAAGACGACTCCGGTGTGGGATTGGAGAAACTCCATCATGAATCCGTCAGTGACCATTCCCTCGTCGTACAGATGGTTGAGCAGGGTATAGTGCCAAAACGTGGCCCAGCCCTCGTTCATCACCTGGGTCTGGCGCTGCGGGTAGAAATACTGGCTGACCTTCCGCACGATACGGACGATCTCCCGTTGCCATGGCTCCAGCAGGGGGGCATTCTTCTCGATAAAATAGAGCAGGTTCTCTTGGGGCTCGGGGGGCCATCGGGACTCTTGGCGCTGCGCCTCCTCTCCGTCATGGGCCGGTATGGTGCGCCACAGGTCGTTGACCTGGGATTGGAGGTATTCGGCCCGTTCCTGCTGGCGACGTTGCTCCTCCGCCATGCTCAAGGGCGAAGGGCGCTTGTAGCGGTCCACCCCGTGATTCATCAAGGCGTGACAGGAGTCCAACAGGAGCTCCACCTCGGCTTGGCCATAGCGCTCCTCACAGCTCGCGATGAACTTCCTGGCGAAGACCAGGTAGTCGATGATGGCGTCGGCGCTGGTCCAGGTACGAAATAGATAATTGCCCTTGAAGAAGCTGTTGTGACCATAGCAGGCGTGGGCAATCACGAGGGCCTGCATCGGCAGGGTATTCTCCTCCATGAGGTAGGCGATACACGGATCGGAGTTGATCACGATCTCATAGGCGAGCCCCATCTGACCGCGGCGGTAGGTCTGCTCCGTGCTGACGAATTGCTTGCCGAACGACCAATGGTGGTAGCTGATGGGGAGCCCAACGGAGGAGTAGGCGTCGATCATCTGCTCCGAGCCGATCACCTCGATCTGATTGGCATAGGTGTCCAGCCCGTAGACTCCGTGGGCCAGGCGACCGATCTCCCGGTCGAAGCGCTCCAGCAAGGGGAAGGACCACTCGGAGGAGCCGGAGATGATGTGCTTGGTCATGCGGTCTGCCTCTTAAACAGCTCCCTGAACACCGGAAAGATGTCTTCCGCGCCATCGATCTCGCGCATGGCGAAATGCTTGTGGGCGGCCGCAACCTCTTGATAGGCATACCAGAGGCTTTGGTGCTGACGCGGCGTGATCTCCACATAGGCGAAATAGCGCATCAGGGGCAACAGCCGCTCGTCCAAAATGTCGCGGCACACCACCGAATCCGAGTCCCAGTTGTCGCCGTCCGATGCCTGTGCGGCATAGATGTTCCAGACGGTCGGGTCATAGCGCTCGCGCAGGATCTCGTCGGCGAGGTTCAGCGCGCTCGATACCACGGTCCCGCCGGTCTCCCGGGAGTAGAAGAATTCCTGCTCATCCACTTCCTGGGCGACTGTATGGTGGCGAATAAAGACTACCTCGATCTTGTCGTAATTGCGCTTTAGAAAGAGATACAGAAGGATGAAAAAGCGCTTGGCGAGGTTTTTGCGCAATTGGTCCATGGAGCCTGAGACGTCCATGATGCAGACCATGACGGCCTTGCTGGTGGGCTCCGGGAGCCGGGTAAAGCTCTGGTAGCGCAGATCGAAGGTATCGATGAAGGGCAAGGCGGCGAGACGGGTCTTCTGTCGGTCGATCTCTTCGCGAAGAGCAAGCACCCGCGGATCGTCCTCGGGGACCCCGGCAGCGAGCAGGGCTTCGAGCTCCGCCTCTAATTCCCGCACCTTGGCCTTATGGGGGGCCCCCAGGGCGGTCCGGCGGGCAACGGCCCCCTTGAGCGAGCGCACGATGTCGATATTCGCGGGGGCGCCGTCGGTCCTGTAACCGGCGCGGACCGACTTGAACTCGGTGGTCCCGATCAACTGGTTGCGCACCAGGTTGGGGAGCTCCAGGTCATCGAACAACAGGTCCAAAAACTCCTCGCGGGAGAGCTCGAAGACGAAGTCGTCCTCTCCGCGTCCCCCTTTGCCGGCCCGGCCCTGACCTCCCCCGCCGCCTCCACTCCCTTCCGGCCGGTTGATGCGATCACCGGGCATGAAATCCTTGTTGCCCGGGTGGACCATGTCGCGGGTGCCGCCCGGCCCGTGGTGAAACACCGGCTCGGAGATGTCCTTGGACGGGATGCCCACCTTCTCACCCGAGTCCACGTCGGTGATGCTGCGCTGGTTCACCGCGTCCGCCACGGCGCGCTTGAGCTGGGTCTTGTAGCGCTTCAAGAAGCGCTGGCGGTTGACCGCGCTCTTGTTCTTGCCGTTGAGACGTCTGTCGATGAAGTGGGACATTTAAGCTTACTGGGCTGTCCTGGCTAGTTAGTGACCAAAAGGGGTACGGCTGTATCGAGTCGCTCCGTGGTGCGAGTGTCTGTAGCGAGTAGCGAGCGCCGAGGAAGAGGGCTGGTACCTCGGCCCTCGCGACTCACTATTTCCTTATTGCGCCTTGCGCACCCGCAGGTACCACTCCGACAGCAGCCGAACCTGCTTCGCCGTATAGCCCTTATCGGTCATCCGATCGACGAACTGGTCGTGCTTCTTGCGGTCATCCGCGGATGCCTTGGCATTGAATGAGATCACCGGAAGCAGCTCCTCGGTGTTGGAGAACATCTTCTTTTCGATGACCACCCGCAGCTTCTCGTAGCTGGTCCAGCGGGGGTTGGCCCCCGCGTTGTTGGCGCGGGCCCGCAACACGAAGTTCACGATCTCGTTGCGGAAGTCCTTGGGGTTGGAGATGCCCGCGGGCTTCTCAATCTTCTCCAGCTCCTCGTTCAGGCCCGCCCGGTTCATCATCTCGCCGGTGTCCGGGTCGCGGTATTCCTGGTCCTGGATCCAATAATCCGCGAAGGTCACATAGCGGTCGAAGATATTCTGGCCGTATTCCGCGTAGGACTCCAGATAGGCGGTCTGAAGCTCCTTGCCGATGAACTCCGCGTAGCGGGGGGCCAGATACTGCTTCAAATAGCTCAGGTAGCGCTCCTGGACCTCCGGGGGCAACTGCTCCCGGGCGATCTGCTTCTCCAGCACATAGAGCAGGTGGACCGGGTTGGCGGCCACCTCGGTATGGTCGAAGTTAAAGACCTGGGACAGGATCTTGAAGGCGAAGCGGGTGGAGATCCCGGTCATGCCCTCGTCCACCCCGGCATAGTCCCGGTACTCCTGGACCGATTTGGCCTTGGGGTCCGTGTCCTTGAGGTTCTCCCCGTCATAGACCCGCATCTTGGAATAGATGCTGGAGTTCTCGGGCTCCTTCAACCGCGTGAGGACCGAGAACTGGGACATCATCTCCAGGGTGCCGGGGGCGCAGGGGGATTCCGCCAGCGAGCTGTTGCGCAGCAGCTTCTCGTAGATCTGTTTCTCCTCGCTGACGCGCAGGCAATAGGGGACCTTGACGATGAAGACCCGGTCCAGGAATGCCTCATTATTCTTATTGTTGCGGAAGGACTGCCACTCGGACTCGTTGCTGTGGGCTAGGATAATGCCCTGGAAGGGCAGGGCGGAGAGCCCCTCGGTCCCGTTGTAGTTGCCCTCCTGGGTGGCGGTGAGCAGGGGATGCAGCACCTTGATGGGTGCCTTAAACATCTCCACGAACTCCATGATCCCCTGGTTGGCTCGGCACAGGGCGCCCGAGTAACTGTAAGCGTCCGCGTCGTGCTGGGCGAAGCGCTCCAGCTGGCGGATGTCCACCTTGCCCACGAGGGAGGAGATATCCTGGTTGTTCTCATCGCCGGGCTCGGTCTTGGCGATGGCCACCTGCTCCAGGATGGATGGGTAGAGCTTCACCACCTTGAACTGGGTGATGTCTCCCTTGTACTCCTGAAGACGCTTAACGGCCCAAGGCGACATGATGCTGCGAAGGTAACGGATCGGAATCCCGTAATCCTCCTCGAGGATGGGCCCATCCTCCTCCGGTGAGAAGAGTCCCAAGGGAGACTCGAAGACCGGCGACCCCTGGATGGCGTAGAAGGGCACCTCCTCCATGAGCTCCTTGAGTTTTTCTGCCAGGGATGACTTGCCCCCGCCCACGGGTCCCAGCAGATACAGGATCTGCTTCTTCTCCTCCAGGCCTTGCGCGGAATGTTTCAAGTACGAGACTAGATGCTCGATGGACTCCTCCATCCCGTAGAACTCCGCGAAGGCCGGATAGCGCCGGATCATCTTGTTCTGGAAGATGCGGCTGAGACGGGGATCGTCTCGAGTGTCCACGACTTGCGGATCGCCAATGGCCATCAGGAGGCGCTCGGCGGCGCCGGCGTAGGCGCTGGGGTCGTCCTTGCAGAGTTGCAGATACTCGTCCAGGCTCAAAACCTCCTCGCGGGACGCCTCGTAACGGGCCTGGTAGCGCTCGAAGATCGACATACAAATACCTCGCTCGAATGCTGCGGTCGCTCGCCGCAACTTGAAGGATGCGGACGGTTGCGGCCCTACCTTTGGGATTCCAGGCTGGCCAGGTCGGGAAGGGGCCTATCCCGCTTCATCTAGCCCGACTAACGCAAGGACCGGGCCACGACCCAGACCCTCAATCGCCTCGCCCCCACGCGCAGGGAGATGGTGCCCGTCGCGCCAAAAGGAAACGGTGGAAGGCCCGAGTCCGATCAAGTTCGCACCATCGCGGTGCGACACAACGCCCCAGCCTGGCCGCCGCCCTGCGGTCGGGCGACGAATGCTCGCTGGGGTTTACCGCGCCTTTAGAACGCCCTAGTTGAAACAGGTTCAGGCGAGGGTTTCGGCGCGAGCGCACTGTTGGTGTGCAAACGACCTTGGGAGCTGTGGATTGAGAGTAGCAACAAGCGTCGAGGCGTTGCCAGTGCTGCCAAGGACCGGCCGGCGGACGGCTGGGGTTTGCCGACCAAGATGCCGAGTGATGACGCGTGCCGCAGTCGCCGGATCAGGCCGCTCGAGGGCCCGGCGCCAGGCGATCAGGTGTGACGCCGGCGGCCGGCAAGATCCTTCAGGCGCGCACGCCCTCGACTTAGGGCGCCTGTAAAGGTGTCGAAGAGTCCTTGACTGTGCGGTGCCGGGGGTCCCTCCGGGAGGCCCCACGGTCGTTCATCGGACTCCGTCAGGGACACGCGCTCCAGCAGCTCGCCGAACAGGTCGGCGGAGAGCGGCGGGCTGAACAGGGGTCCCTGAGCCTCGTCGCAGCCAGCCTCCCGCAGGAACTGCAGCTGTCCCGGGGTCTCCACCTCCTGGGCGAGCACCTTGAGCCCGAGACCATGGCCCAAGGCGATCATGGCCGAGACCACGGCCGCCGCGTTTGCATCGCTCGCCAGATCCCGCAGTAGGGCGCCGGCGAGCTTCAGGCGCGTGAGCGGAAAGCGCCTGATCTGGGTCAGGGAGCTCAGGCCACTACCGAAGTGGTCGAGGGCGATGCGGATGCCCAGGTGTCGGATACGCTCACAGGCCTTGAACACCTGTTCCGGACAATCCATGAGCGCCGACTCGCCGAGCTCCAGCTCGAGATCGTCCCCAAACCCGCCCTGGTGCTCCAGCAGCAGCGCCAGCAGCCGCTCCAGATGGGGGGCCCGAAGCTGGACCGCGGAGAGGTCGATGCTGACGCGCAGTGCGTCCATCTTGGTGCGCCACCCGGAGGTCTGGTCCGCCACCTGATTCAGCGCCCAGTGCTCGAAGGGGACGATCAGCTCGGTCTTTTCGGCCAGGCTGAGGAAGAGTCCAGGGTCGACCGGTTGCTGTCCAGGCCGCCGCCAGTGCAGCAGGGCCTCGCACCCCAGGACCCGGAAACCCTGCAGCGCGACCTGGGGCTGATAGAGGACCTCGAGCTCCTGGCGCTCCAGGGCCCGGCGCAGTTCCGCCTCCAGGGCATTGCCTTCCCGGTAGCGCGCCCAGATCGCCGCCGAGTGGAAGCGAAATCCGTTGCGCCCGCCCCGCTTGGCCTCGTACATTGCCGCGTCGGCGCAGGCGAGCAGGCCCTCGGAGTCGATGGCGTCCTTCGGGAACAGGGCGATGCCGATGCTCGTCCCCACACGGATCTCCCGGCCGTCTTCGACGAAGGGGGTCTCGGCCAGTCGCCGCAGGATGTTGGAGGCGATCTGGCCGGCGGCCTGATCCCGTTTGAGATCTGGCACCAGGATCGTGAACTCGTCGCCCCCCAAGCGCGCCACCAGGTCCGTTTGCCGAACGGCCCCCCGGAGCTGGTCTGCCACGAACTGGAGGAGGCGATCCCCGACGCTGTGTCCCAGGGTGTCGTTGACGTCCTTGAAGCGGTCGAGGTCCAGGTAGAGCAGACCGAGCAGGCGCTTTTCCCGTCGCGCGCTCACCAGGGACCGGCTGAGCTGTTCCAGCAAGCTCACCCGATTGGCCAGTCCGGTGAGGCTATCATTGTAGGCGAGTTGGCGAAGCTCGTGTTTCGCCTCCTCATGACTCGTCATGTCCGCGACCATGCAGACATAATGCTTCACCGCCCCCTGGGTATCCCGGATCGCGTTGATGATCACCCACTGGGTATAGGGCTCGCCCGAACGGCGACGGCTCCACACCTCCCCCTGCCAATGGCCGAAGCGGTGGAGTCGATCCGCGACCGCCGGGTCCGCCTCCTGTTGGTCCCAGTTCGGGCGGAACACGTCCGGGATCTGCCCCAGGATCTCGTCGGCCCGATAGCCCGTGATGTAGGTAAAGGCCGGGTTGACGGCGACGACGCGATGGGCTGAGTCGGTGACGACAATGCCTTGGGCGGTGTGCTCGACCACGCTGGCCGCCAGGGCCAATCCCTCCTCCAGCTCCCGGACCCCGGAGCCGTCGAGCAGGGCGGCCCGCAGCGGACCCTCGGTGGTGTCTCCGACGTTCAGGGTCGCGACATGCATCGGCATGGCCGCTTGCTCGGGACCGATCAGCTCGATCTCGCAGGCGTCAAAGCACTCTCCCGAGGCCAGACGCTTCAGGTGCCGCTGCAGGTGGGGGATGCTCGAGGGCTCGCAGAAATCGGCGAGGCCCTTGCCGCGGAACTCGGACGGGTCGCGCCCCAAGATCGCTGCCGCCATGGCGTTGGCACGCTGGATGCCACCCTCGGCGTCCATTACCAGGACGCCCACCGGGGAGCGCTCGAACAGGTCCCGGAAGCGCTCGACGTCTCGCTCGAGATCCGCCGCATCGCTGCGCAGGCCGCCTTGCGGGCCAAGGGAGCGAGCCAGCTGTCCAGCCAGCATGTTGGGGTCGGCGAGGGCGGCGGATCCCTGGGCGAGCGCATCGATCCGTGCCGTTGCGGACCAGGCCCGCGGGCGAAGCATAACGACATTAGAGCTGCTGGCCCGCATCGGCCGAGTCCTGCCTTCAGTCCCGAACTCGGGCCGTCCCTCGGCGTCCGAGCCATGCCTGACCAGCCGTTGGATGGCTGGTGCTTGTGTTGAAGATGAAGATAGTAGCCGACGCCGACGAGCGCCGCGATGGGTTTCACAGGCTCCCGTCGCGGGACTCCGGACGCCATGAGTGGGCATTTGTTCACAGGCGACGGGAGCTGTAGAGGACGCCCTTGATCTCCCGCGCCTTGCCGTTATGGACGTGACTGCAGATAGGCCTGTGGACCTCCCGGCGACGGGGCTCCAGTGCCACCGCCTGCTCGAAGTGGCCGACGCAGCGCTCGATGTTCGCCGTCCCGTGCCTGCCCTCCTTGAAGGAAGTTCGCGCTATGCTGCTTGAGTTCTGTTGCGGGCTGATTGACGGACGGTGAAGAGGTCTTGAAATTTCATGCCACGAGTGGGAACTGGCTTGTTGTCTTATCGCGATGGAGTCGCTCGTGCGCCTGAGCCATCGTGTCTACGGTGGGGAGTTGCTGGGACCACTGCCCGTGCTCCTGATCCACGGGTTGTTCGGAGCCTCGTCCAACTGGCACGGCATCGCGCGCCGGCTCGCGGGGCAGCGCCGGGTCCTGGTTCCCGACCTGCGCAACCACGGGGACTCCCCCTGGGACGCGCGGATGGACTATCCCGCCATGGCCAGTGACCTGGTCGTCCTGCTCGATGCGCAGGGGATCGAGCGGGCCCACCTGGTGGGTCACAGCATGGGAGGAAAGGCCGCCATGTGGCTGGCCCTGATAGAGCCGGAGCGGGTGGGAAGCCTGGTGGTGGCCGACATGGCCCCGGTGTCCTATGGGAGCCGTTTCGAGGGTCTCATCTCTGCCCTGTCTGACCTTCCTGTGAACGCGCTGCGCGATCGCCGGGACGCCCACCAACGCCTCAGCGGGGCCATCGCCTCGCCGGCAGTGCGGGGCTATCTGTTGCAGAATCTGGTGCAGGATGGGGCGGGCCACTGGCGCTGGCGATTGAACCTGCCGGCGCTTGCCGCCGCCCTCCCGGATATTCTGGACTTTCCTGATCCCGTGGGCCGTCAGTTTCCAGGTCCCACCCTGTTCCTCTACGGCAGCCGATCGGATTACCTGACCGGCGAGGCCCTACCGCGCATCCGCGCGCTCTTTCCCCTGGCGCGACTGCGCTCCATCCCCAACGCCGGACACTGGGTCTACGCGGACCAGCCTCAAGCCTTCAGCGCCGCCGTCACCGGGTTTCTCAAGGACTGAGGCCGCGCTCTATACTTCGCGCTTTTCCGCGAATCGGGAGCGAAACCCATGGCCCAGGGTACGATCAAGAGCACGAGCAAGATCGAGAAGGTGGTGTTGGCCTACTCGGGCGGGCTCGATACCTCCGTCATCCTCCGGTGGCTGCAGGACACCTACGGCTGCGAGGTGGTGACCTTCACCGCCGACATCGGCCAGGGGGAGGAGCTGGAGCCCGCCCGCGCCAAGGCGACCGCGGCCGGGGTCAAGGAGATCTATATCGACGATCTCCGCGAGGAGTTCGTGCGGGACTTTGTCTACCCCATGCTCCGGGCCAACGCCCTCTACGAGGGGGAGTACAAGCTCGGCACATCCATCGCCCGCCCCCTGATCGCCAAGCGCCTGGTGGAGATCGCGGTGGAGACCGGGGCGGACGCCATCTCCCACGGGGCCACCGGCAAGGGCAACGACCAGGTGCGTTTCGAGCTGACCGCCTATGCCCTCAAGCCCGACATCCAGATCATCGCCCCCTGGCGGGAGTGGGACCTGCTCTCCCGGGAGAAGCTGCTCGCATACGCCGAGCAGCACGGCATCCCGGTGGAGATGAAGCGCGACGGCACCAAGTCACCGTACTCCATGGATGCCAACCTGCTGCACATCTCCTACGAGGGCTACGACCTGGAGGACCCCTGGGTGGAGCCGGGCAAGCCCATGTGGCGCTGGACCCTGGCCCCCGAGGACGCCCCGGACCGGCCCACCGAGATCATCCTGAGCTTCTCCAAGGGCGACTGCGTGGCCATCGACGGCCAGGCCCTGAGCCCGGCGGCCCTGCTGGCGGAGCTCAACCGCATCGGCGGCGAGAACGGCATCGGGCGGGACGACATCGTGGAGAACCGCTTCGTGGGCATGAAATCCCGGGGCTGCTACGAGACCCCCGGCGGGACCATCCTGCTCAAGGCCCACCGGGCCATGGAGTCACTCACGCTGGATCGCGAAGCGGCCCATCTGAAGGACGAGCTGATGCCCCGCTACGCGAGCCTGGTCTACAACGGATTCTGGTACAGCCCCGAGCGGCTCATGCTCCAGTCCGCCATCGACCAGACCCAGGCGGTGGTCAACGGCGAGGTCCGGCTCAAGCTCTACAAGGGCACAGTGATGGTGGTGGGCCGACGCTCGGCCACCGACAGCCTCTTCGATGCCTCCATCGCCACCTTCGAGGAGGACGCCGGGGCCTACAATCAGGCAGATGCCACCGGTTTCATCCGCCTCAATGCCCTGCGCCTGCGGGTGGCGGGGCGGCGGCGGGGCTGATCGGCGGGGCTGGGATTCGGATCGGCGCGGCGCCCTCGCCGCGACAGGGCTCCCCCGGCCTGGTTCGGGGAGTCATCTCGTCATGCGCTGGAGTCTGGTGGATCGGGGCCTGTCAAGTCGGCCAAGGGCAGTCTCCGGTGACCCTCAAACACCGTCAGAACCTCGATGGCATCGAGGCGCACCCCATAGACGATTCGGTAGTTGCCCTCCACAAGCTCGCCTCATCCGCTCTGCGGGAGCTCGGGCAGAGTGCGGCCGAGGCTTGGATGGTCCGCAAGTATCTCGGCGCGGTCGGTCGGGCGTGATCAGCCGTTCGGCTGCCTGCGGGTTGTCTGCGGCCACAGAGTCTTCGATCTCCGCGAGTCGCGGAAACGTTTGATCGGTCCGGAGAATCCGCATGCGCCTTAGCGAGCCTTGCGCCGCTCCCCAAGGCGCTCGCGCAGTGTCGCCGTGTCCATCACTCGCCCCGCGTTCGCATCCACGGCACGGGCGCACACTGATCCGAGGAGTTGCTCTCGGTAGCACAGGCGGTCGTACTCGGCGGGGGCCAACACGACACCGGCTGCACGTCCGTTTTGAGTCACGATCAAGGGGCTGGACCCGTTCGCGAGCCGTCTTAATAGTCGGGAGATCTGCGCCTTGAATTCGCGGATGCGCACGATGTCGTCGCTGACTGAAATAAGCTTCATGGCCGGGGATCTCGTCTTGAGTTCAGAACTGAAGCGAGTCCGCGCTCGGCCGACTGGTCAAGGGCTGTGGTCGAGTGGGCGCTTCTTGCCGCTACTCCGGAAGAATCCGTAGAAGCCGCCCGTTGTCCTCGTCGGTAAGGACGTAGAGAAGGCCGTCGGGTCCATGGCGGACATCCCGCACCCGGGCCCCGATGGTGAGCTTCTCCTCATCCATGACGCGGTCGCCGTCGAGTGTGAGACGGCGGATCTGGCCGAACTTGAGGGCCCCGCTGAAGAGGCTGCCCCGCCAGCCTGGGTAGCGGTCCCCGGTGTAGTGGGCGAGCCCGCTGGGGGCCTTGGAGGGTGTCCAGACCCGCTTGGGATCGGCCATGCCGGGACGGCTGGTCTCCTCCGAGATCCGGGGGCCCCAGTACTCCATGCTGTAGGTCACCACCGGCCAGCCGTAGTTGTTGCCGCCGACGAGGAGATTGAGCTCATCCCCGCCGCGAGAGCCGTGCTCGTTGGCCCAGACTCTGCCGCTGCCGGAGTCCAGGGCAAGGCCCTGGATGTTTCGATGGCCCAGGGTCCAGATCTCCGGTCTTGCCCCGGCTTGGTCCCGGAAGGGATTCTCACGATGCGGCTTGCCGTCCTCCGTCAGGCGCAGCACCTTGCCGAAAAGGGTCTCCGGGTTCTGGGCCTGGTTGCGGATGTTCTCACCTTGAAAGCCGATCGGCGGGTTGCCGCCGTCCCCGATGCTCATCAGCAGCGAGCCGTCCGGGAGCCACAGAAGGCGGGAGCCGAAGTGCTGGCCGTCCGATTTCGTATCGGCGTTTCGGAAGATGACCTCTACCCCTTCGAGCCGATCCTCCTCCAGCCTGCCCCGCGCAAGGGCGGTGCGGTTCGAATCGCGAGTGCCCTCGGTGAAGGTCAGGTAGACGAGCCGGTTCTTGGCGAAGCGCGGATGCAGGGCCACGTCCAGGAGCCCCCCCTGACCGTAGGCCAGGACCTCGGGCACGCCGGCGACGGGTTTTAGATCCAGCCGTCCGTCGCTGATCACACGCAGGCGGCCGGGCCGCTCGGTCACCAAGGCCGCGCCATCCGGCAGCCAGGCGATGCCCCAAGGGTGCTCCAGCCCCGAGACCAGGGTCTCGGCATGCCACCCCTTGGCCTCCGGCACGTCCCCACTCGGTGTGACGGCTCCCGGCTGGGCCGAGCAGCCAGCGGCGGGTAGCCAAAGGATTAGGGCGGCGGCGACCAGGTGGCGCATGACTCTCTCCTATCGTTTGTGCAATGAGCTGCCAGCCCCGCTGGTGTGACTCCTGCGTCGAGTTGCGAAAGCCACAACTCAGGCCTTCGCGGAGGGCAGCCGGGCCGGTGTCTCTCCCCCCGCCTTGATCTGATCGAAGGGATCCGGGCCCTGGCGGGACTGCTCCGCCTCCGCCAGACGCTCCAGGTAGTCGAGCCACAGGGGCTGCCAGGCGCGGCCGAGCTTATAGAGATACCGCCAGTCGTAGAGCCCGGAATCATGGCCGTCGTCGAAGACGAGCTTCACCGCATAGCTGCCGATCTGGCGAATGTCGGTGATGGACACTGCCTCCTTACCCACCTGGAGCTTGGCGGTCGCAGGCGAATGGCCCCGCACCTCCGCCGAGGGGGAGTAGACCCGAAGGTACTCGCAGGGCAGGAGAAACCGTGCCCCGTCGTCAAAGTGGAGCTCGAGGACACGGGACTGCTGGTGTAGATGGATCTCGGTGGGAAGGGGGCGCTGTTCCATGGGGTTAATCTCTTGGGGATCTTCGGAAGACTGTCTGGGAGGTGCCTGCCGCGGCTGAAGTCGGGTCAATACGGCGCCTTGAACGGGATCGCTGCCGGAGGGCCTGCAAGGGGTCCCTTGCCGCTGTAATCCCGGAGATCAGGCTGGAAATTGGGCCTCTCAAGGTGGAAACTTTCCAGGCCCGGGGGAGGGCTGGGTCGCCTCGCCGCCGATGCTGTCCCCCAAACTGGCCAAAGGAGTCGCCCGCGGACTCCCGAAAGCCGCCGAAGAACACTGAGGAGCGGAAGGCAAGCGTATGAAAATCATTAGGAACATTCTGGCACTGATCGGCCTGGTGGCCCTCATTGGGGCGGCCTACGGGTATGTGGCCTGGGGTAGCAAGCTCGCGGCCTTCGACCCGGGATTCCCCAAGGCCTACGGGGAGTTCGCCGAGCGCCTCCTGGAGACCGGGGACCCCGGCGTGGCCATGATGTGGTCGCTGCCGGTCAAGGAGGACCTGAGCCCGGATGACGTCATCGAGTCCATGAAGAGCCTGGCGTCGTCGAAGAACTTCCTGTTCGTCGGCGAGTCGCCCTTCTACAAGCAGATCAAGGCCATCACCGGGGAGGACTTCCGCTACGTCAACTTCCTGTCCTTCTGCGACGCCCGGGTGGGTCAGCAGATGCTCGAGCATCGGGACCAGTACAGCGGCTTCATGCCCTGCCGCATCGCCCTGGTGGAGGACAAGTCGGGCAAGCTCTGGCTGCACACCATGAACCTGGACCTCATGATCCACGGCGGCACCGAGCTGCCCCCGGAGCTCAAGGAATCCGCCATCCGGGTGCGCAACACCATCAAGGAGATCATGGAGGGGGCGGCCGCCGGGGAGTTTTGAGTCGATACCTGCCTCAGGTGCGGCGGGCACACACAGGGGGCTTGCGCCAGCTCTTGCTCGTCGGTGAAGGATCCAACCTGGCGCCTTGGCGGCGGCGTCAGGTCGATATCTCCAGGGTCGGGGAGGGCCGCTGCAGGAAGTTGCCCTGGACGTAGTCCACGCCCGCGCTCCAGAGGATGGTGAGGGTGCGGGCCTCCTCGACCCCGGTCACCACGCTCTTGACGTTGTACTCCCGGGCCAGGTTGGCGAGTCCGAGCAGCTTCTGTTGCGTGGCCGGGTTATCCGCGAGCCCTTGGGCATACTCGGGCTGGAAGAGTACGAAATCCAGGGGGATGCCTTGCAGTAGGGCCTCGGGATGGTCAGTGGCGCCGAATCGGTTGATGGCCACGCGGCACTTGATCTTCCGCAAGCCCTCGATCAACCGGGTCAGGCTTGCCAGGTTGGCCTCCACCAACTCCTCCTGGAAGACGAAGGTGAGCCAGCTGCCGCGCACGTCGAATTCCCGCAGGCAGTCGCAGATCCAGATGATGAGGCCCGGGTCGCGGAAGCTGTCCTCGGCCAGGTTGATGAAGAAGTTCAGGGCATGCCCCGCCTGACGGTGCTCGCCGATGGCCCGGGCGGCCTGGCGGATCGCCCACTTATCAATCCGCTCAATCAGCCCGTTACGGATCGCCGGGCCGATGAAATCCCGGGCCTCGACGAGGTTCTCCGCCTCGTCGATGAGGCGAACCAGGACGCTGTAGTTCTCCTGATTGTCCCCCAGCAGGCTGACGATGGGCTGGTAGACCAGCAGAAAGCGGTCGTTGTCGAGGGCCTGCTCGATCTTGACCGACATGGCCTCGTCCCCGTCCTCCGGGGTCTGCTTGCCGCGGGTGGCCAGCGAGGTGGCCCTTTGGGGGGCGCCGGGAGCCGGAGTCGCTGCACGCACTCCCCCCAGGCAGAGGCGATAGGCCCCGTCGACGAAATCTACCGGGGGCTCGGCCTTCTCCGATGCGAAGACCTGACCCAAGTCGCAATCCAATCGTGCCTGGATGTCTGTTCCGGGCGGCGGCGCCAGGCGGACCGAAGAGCGGATACGTTGGGCCAGGCTCTTGACGGCGTCGGGGTCCGGGGCATCCGCCAGCAAGGCGAAACTGTCGCCGCTGATGCGGTATGCCTTGCCGGTTTTGGGGGCGACGGCGGCGAGGGAAGGGGCCAGGGAGTCGATCAGCTGCAGGCCCTGGTGGAGCCCCAGGGTCTGGAGCAGCTCGGCGGAACCGGGGGCCCGGACAATGAAGAGGGCGAAGGGCAGCGCCACCGCGCCACCGGGCCCGATGCGCGTATCCAGGTCGGCCAGCAGGTTGCTATATCCGGAGGATCCGGTGGGGCCCGCTTGCGGCTGGCCTGGGGCCGCATCCCGGGGTACGGCACCGGCCGCGCGGACCACCAGCCGTAGGCATGGCTCTCCATCCGCCTCCGATTGAACCGCCGAGAATAGCGCCGAGAACCGGCTTCCGTCGGAACGCATGCAGGTGGTGGCAAGCTCGCTGGAGTCCGGAAGGCTGCCGATCTCCCGCCGGCGCAGGAAGTCCCGAACGGACCGGCGTTCCTCCGAGGCGATGAGGTCCAGCAAGGTGGCGGATTGGAGGTCCTCGAGGCTCGGGAAGGCGAACAGGTCGAGATAGGCGGGATTGGCATGGAGATGCAGTCCGTCCTGGACGAAGGCGACGGCCTCGTCGGTGCTCTCCACGAGCTCCCGCGCCCGCTCCTCGCACTGCCGAAGCCGCTGCTCCAGGTCGCGGGCCCGGCGGCGTTCCCGCAGGTCCCCAAGCTCCCGCGCCACCACCAGCTGGAGATGCTCCTGGTCGTCCCGTTCGGTGACGTCCCGGGCCCCGGCGCGCAAGGCGCGGATCATGGACTGGGAGTCGTTCTGGTGATCCGAGACGAGGATCAGGGGCACGTCGGTGTTCAGTTCCCGGTGGCGGGCGAGCACGGACGCCAGGTCGACCTCGGGGTCGTAGCCGCAGCAGACGACGAGGTCGCATTCGCCCCGTTCCACCACCCGGTGGATCCGCTCCCCCTCCGCACTGTGCATGCCGCGCACCGCCAGACCTCCGTTGCGCAGGGAGGTGATCAGGCGTTCGGCCTCGTTCGCCTGGGAGGTCAGGACCAGCACGGTTGCGGCTTGGTTGGGGGCGGGCATGTGGCTGTGGGGCTGGTCCAGGGGTGGCGCAGGCACGAATTATCAGCGCTTCGGGCCCGATGCGAAACCACCGCGGTTGATGCGCCTGCCGAGCCAAGGCAGGATCGCGCGCTGGGTACTTTCCGGGCTCCGCTGGCTTGGGGCTGGCTACCCCTCGGGTTTGGCGATCCGGCCTTGAATCAAGGGGCCCTCTCATTCCCCTGGCATTCTCGGCGAACCCCGAGAAGCCTCTCTGTGGGCCATCTCTCAAGTCGGGAAGTTCAGGGGCTCGGGCCGGGATTATCGAAGGGGACGCTTGGCGGGCTCTCCCGCCACCTCGCGCACCAGCCTGGGGACCAGGTAGCCAGGCAGACGGGACCTCAGGGTCTCGATGAGTGCCAGGGCCTCCTCATCCGGGACCTGGAAGTGGGCCGCTCCCTGGACGGGATCCAGCTGATGGAGGTAGTAGGGCAGAACACCGCAGGCGAAGAGACCCTCGCTCAGATCGGCCAGGGCGTCGGCGCAAGAGTTGACTCCTCGCAGCAAGACGCTCTGGTTGAGCAGGGTCACGCCGCCGGTGCGCAGTCGGGCCAGGGACGCCGCCGCGCCAGCGCCGAGCTCCTGGGGGTGGTTGGCGTGGATCACCAGGACGGGACTCAGGCGCAGCCTCTGGAGAGACCGGCAGAGCTCATCCGTCACCCGCTCCGGCAGCACCACCGGGAGACGACTGTGGATCCGCAGTCGGCGCAGATGGGGAATGGCGTCGAGCCGGGCCAACAGGGACCTCAAGCCGGGGTCGTCCAGCAACAGGGGGTCTCCGCCGCTCAGGATGACCTCCGTCAGGGATGGGTCCGCGGCGATCGCCGCTAGTGCGCCCTCGAGGCGCGGGTCGGTAGCGCCCAGGTCGGCATAGGGGTAGTGGCGCCGGAAGCAGTAGCGGCAATGGACGGCGCAGGCCCCGTGGACCATCAGCAAGGCGCGGCCCCGGTATTTCTGGATCAGGCCGGGGCGCCGCGTGGCCGCCCCATCCCCTACCGGGTCCAGCAGGTAGCCCTCCGCCGGGATCCGCTCCGCCCTCGACGGCAGAATCTGGCGCAGCAGTGGATCCATCGGGTCTCCAGGGTCCATGAGGGCGGCGAACCCGCGGGGGACCAGGAGCCGGAACCCGTCCGGGATGGGATCGAGCCCCGGGATATCGGCGGGCTCCAGGCCCAGGGCGCCGAGCAGGGAGGGGAGGTCCCGATAGGCGCGGGCCAGCTCCGCCTTCCAGTCCGCGCCTGTGCCCTCGATTCCCCAGGGCGTTGGACTCTGACAAGGTTGCGCGCTTCGCGCTACCATTGGGCGGTTTGGCTCCACAGGCAACGAGGACGACATGGCCAGCTACAGCACCAGTGAATTCAAGGGCGGACTCAAGATCATGCTGGACGGGGATCCCTACAGCATCGTCGAGAACGAGTTCGTCAAGCCCGGCAAGGGACAGGCCTTCAACCGGGTGCGGGTGCGCAATCTCAAGACCGGGCGGGTGGTGGAGAAGACCTTCAAGTCGGGAGATACCGTGGAGGCGGCGGACGTCCATGATACCGAGATGCAGTATCTCTACAACGACGGCGAGTTCTGGCACTTCATGGATCCACAGTCCTTCGAGCAGATGACGGCGGACGCTACCGCCGTGGGTGAGGCGGCCAAGTGGATCAAGGAGCAGGACCTCTGCAAGGTGACCCTGTGGAACGGCCAGCCCCTGTCCGTGGAGCCCCCCAACTTCGTGGTGCTGACGATCACCGAGACCGATCCGGGGCTGAAGGGCGACACCTCCGGCGGGGGTGGCAAGCCCGCCACCCTGGAGACCGGGGCGGTGGTGCGAGTGCCGCTCTTCGTCCAGACCGGTGAGCTGATCCGGGTGGACACCCGCACCGGCGAGTACGTCTCGCGTGCCAAGGAGTGACCTCGGGCCAAGGGTCCCGAACCGCGCGCGGGGACGGCCTCGATCCGAGCCGCAACTCGCG
>JBGSUY010000168.1:0-3229 GCA_041753195.1 Chromatiaceae bacterium | reverse complement strand
AGATGTCCGCAGATCGCTTGCCAAGCACCTCGCACGCGAGGGTTTTGGTATCGATTGCCAGGATGCCGAGAAACCCCGGCAAAAACCATTGCTCTCAGCTGTCATGCGGCTGGTCGCATAGAGAAATGCGGAAACTTCAGTAAACGCTAATGAACGCGAATCAATGTTTCCGGTGGAAACGTCGAGCCGCACCCTTCAATAGACCAGCCGCGAATAGCGGTCGACACCCCATTCATTTGCGTCTGCTTGCGTTCATTCGCGGCGAAGGAAAGCTTAAAAAACAACTGGTTCGTGAGAGGCTGGGGTGAGGAACAAACCCCAGCATGGTCGGCTGCGGGAATGCTGGGGTTCGCAAGCTCACCCCAGCCTACGCGGGTAATCAGACTGTTCACCTTGCTTTTGCACCCGCATCTTAGCCCTTCTGCTCGATTGCCTCGCTGGGCGATCAGGTCAGGAGCCGCTCGAAGGACCAATAGCGCAGGGCCGTCCCGCGCTTGGGTGTTGCGTTCTTCGGGATCTCGATCACCCCATCGGCCCAGGCCGCCCCCGTGAGGACATCCGAGCCCTGCCGCTCGTAGGTCTCGACCCAGGGTAACTCCCCCGCCTCGCCGTTAAGGCGCACCCGCGGAAACTTTCGCCGGGAGCGCGCATCGGGCCAGTTCCTCCCTAGGCGAGCAGACCCGGGTGCCGGGGATCCAGCCGGGCACCGGCGGCGAGGACCGGGGTGCCCCGGGCGATGTCCTTACCCTGGGGCCGGATATCTGTACCCCGCCGGGGCGACTGACGGAGGAGCAGCCAATCGCGATCGACGTCACAGTCCTCCTGCATCACCACGGTGTTGGCGCCGGGTTGCAGGGGCGGTGGCTGGCGTCGAGCTGTTGGGGCAGGATCCCGTTGCGCGCGTCCCGGAACATCCGGTTGGAGCCCGGCGGGCAGATTCGGAGGCGGTCATAATGGCGATGCGTACAGGTCTCCATGTCATTATCCTCGCCCAGTGGGGTCTTTCGTCGGGCCGTCCGTTCTACCCTTAGGAGTGGTTCAGAAACAATGGGGTCTTGTAGGCTGCGGTGAGCCTGCGAACCCCAGTATTTTCATCGCGGCC
This sequence comes from Chromatiaceae bacterium, assembly GCA_041753195.1. Taxonomy (GTDB): domain Bacteria; phylum Pseudomonadota; class Gammaproteobacteria; order Chromatiales; family Chromatiaceae; genus Thiodictyon. Next base: position 2,127 of record JBGSUY010000168.1, on the reverse strand, counting down.
CTGAAACCAGCGTCGTGAGGGCGCTCGCCGGCACGCCAAGCGTTACGTGACGATGATAATGTTCAGTGAAACCGAGATCGAGTCATTCCGCAGCGCCTTGATCCAGGAGCGAGGCGAGCTGTTCGGGACCATGCCGTGGGGGCATTATCCGCGAAGCCCGTCGGGCTCGATCAAACGCGCGTCGGGCGCCTCTCCCGGATGGATGCCATGCAGGGCCAGGCCATGGCCACCGAGACCCAGCGGCGACGGCAGCTCCGACTCGAGGCGATCGAGGGGGCCCTGAGGCGCATCGACGCGGGGAACTTCGGGCTCTGTTGTGCCTGCGAGGAGCCCATCGATCCGCGCCGTCTTGCCGCCGACCCCACCCTGACCCTGTGCATCGGCTGCGCCTCGCGGGCCGAGCGCTAACCGAGGCGGCACCACTCCCCCAGCCCGATGCTTCCGTACTCCATGCCGAAGTACCCCATCCCGCACCAGCGACAGGTTCCCCCCAAGCTGGGAAACCCTACCACGCCGGCGCTCGTGGCCTGCCGTTTCCTGGCCCCCCTGACCGTCTTGGCGCTATGGCTCAGCCCCGGGCCGGCGCTGTCGGCAGATACGGACGCCGCCCGGACCTGCCAGCACTGTCACGGCATGGAGACGCTCGCGGAACGGGATCCGTGGACCGGCGCCATCCGGGACTTGCACGTTGCCCCCCCGGCCTACCAGGACTCGGTTCACGGGGGCATGGACTGCACCGACTGCCATCGCCGAGGCTACCGGCGCTATCCCCACCGAGGGTCCGCGGTATCCGAAGACCTGAGCTGCGTGGGATGCCATTTGGACTCGACCCCGGCCCAGGCCGAGCTCTTCCGAACCATCGACGGGGCATTCCAGGCGAGCGTCCACGGTGCTCAGACCCCAGGCCCGACGGATCCCGGGGGGGAGCGGGCACCCCCTATGGACTGCCACTCCTGCCATGACCCGCACCGGTTCCGCCCGGCCCGGGTGGGCGACGACCTGGGCTCTATCATCGGCGGCCACAATGGGGCCTGCCTCTCTTGCCATGGGAATCTGCGCGACGCGCTTGACGCCAGCCACGGCTGGCTGCCCCACCGGGATGCCCACTGGCGCTCGGTGCGCTGCATCGAGTGTCATACCCCCACGGAGGACCATCAGTCCCATCGGGTCATGCCGCGGGAGTCGAGCAACCGGGAGTGCGTGGCCTGTCACTCCCATAACCCGCTCCTGCTCGGTCGGCTCTATGCGTACCGAGCGGTTCAGCAGGTCGAGACCTCAGGCTGGTTGGATCAGGCCCTGCACAACCCCGCCTATGTGGTGGGCATGTCGCGCCACCCGAACCTGGACCGGGTCGGGCTGGCGGCACTGATCCTGACCTTGGTCGCTGTCGCCGTCCATGCCCTGGGGCGTTGGCGGCACCAGCGTCGACGCGAGGCACGAAGATGACCGGCCTGTATCTCTACCCACTGTGGATCCGTGTCTGGCATTGGGGAAATGCGGTCCTGTTCCTGCTCTTGACCCTCTCCGGCGCGAGCCTGCACTTCGCGGGCGGCGCCTGGCTCCTGCCCTTCGAAGCCGCGGTGACCCTACACAACGGGGCCGGCATCCTGCTGACCCTGGGTTGGGTCGCGTTCTTGCTCGGTAATCTCTTCACGGATCATGGCCGCTTCTACCGCGTCCCCCTGGCCGATCTCCCTGGGGCCCTGCGGCGGCAGGCGGGATGGTATGCCGTGGGTCTATTCCGCGGCGAGCCCCACCCCTTTCACCCGAGCGCCGATGACAAGCTCAACGCCCTGCAGAAGCTCACCTACCTCGGCCTGATGCTGGCCCTGATGCCGCTCCTGATCGGGAGCGGTTGGATCTTTCTTTTCGCCGGGAGCCTGCCGCGGACCCTGCTCGGCTTGCCCAGCGTTTGGCTGGTGGCGGGCCTGCACCTGACCATGGCCTGGGCCGCCGTACTGTTCCTGGTGATCCATATCTACGTGATCACCATCGGCGACTCCCCCTGGACCAACTTGCGGGCCATGTGGACCGGCTGGCACCGACCGGAGCCGGAGACGCCACCTCCGGCCGGCGCATCCAGGTCGGAGGCACCGGGGCCGTGAGCACACCCCAGAGCCCTTGGGC
>JBGSUY010000167.1:0-5544 GCA_041753195.1 Chromatiaceae bacterium | reverse complement strand
GACTGCGGCTCTCCCGGATCGCCGGCCAGGGCCGCGGGATGCTGGAGCAAATCGCCGAACGGCCCTCGGACCTGCGGCGCGCCCGCCGCTTCCTGACTGTCTTCCTGGAAGGCACCGAGCAGGTCAGCGACGGCTATGTCCGCACCCATCATCATGCGGACTCGCCAGAGCTGGAGCAGAACTTCCGCAACGTCCTGGTGAGCATCGAGGACCAATTCATCCGCCAGCGGGAGCGCCTGCGTCAGGCCGACGTGCTCGACCTGGACGTGCAGATCGAGGTGCTGAAGAAGCAGCTGGAGCAGGAGGGGATTCGGTGACGACCGTTGCGCCCCTATGCATGATTGACGGGGTCCTAGTCCCACCCGGAGGCCGCTGATGAGAGAAGCAGAGATCAAGGCTACTGAGCAGATGGCAGTACCGGCGCCCACCCGCGAGGTCGTCCCCTTGGCGGAGGCGAGCCGTCCCGAGCAGGCCCTGATCAAGGCGCTGCTGGCCGAGCTCGACCTCACGGACACGAGCTCCATCATGCACTTCGGGGTCAAGGCCCAGCAGCAGCTGACCCAGGTCTCGGACCAGATGCTCGAGGGGGTCCGCGCCAAGGACACAGGCGCCGCCGGGGGTGCCCTGAGCGAGATGGTCGGCACCTTGCGGGGGTTCGATGTCGAGGCCCTGGACCCGAACGCAAAGCCCGGCTTTCTCGCCCGGCTGTTCGGGGCAGGCAAGCCGATCGCCCGGTTCCTGCAGCAATACGAGGAGGTCCGGGACCACATCGACCGCATCACCCTGGACCTGGAGCGCCACAAGACCCGGCTCCTGACCGACGTCACGGCGCTAGACCGCCTCTACGACGCCAACCTCACCTATTTCCGGGACCTGGAGCACTACATCGCCGCCGGCGATGCCAAGCTCGCCGAGCTGGACCGGGAGACCATTCCGGCCTTGGCGACCCAGGTGGAGTCCGAGGCGGACCTGGTGCAGGCCCAGAACCTGCGGGATCTGCGGGGCGCCCGGGACGACCTGGAGCGGCGCGTCCATGATCTCCGCCTCACCCGCCAGGTGGCCATGCAGGCCCTACCCAGCATTCGGCTCGTGCAGGAGAACGACAAGGGCCTGATCAACAAGATCAATTCCACCCTGGTAAACACCGTGCCCCTGTGGCGCCAGCAGCTCGCCCAGGCGGTGACCATCTATCGTTCCGGGCGGGCCGCCGAGACGGTGCGCGCGGCCACTGACCTCACCAATGACCTGCTGCGGGCCAACGCCGAGAACCTAAAGCAGGCCAACGCCGAGGCCCGGCGCCAGATCGAGCGCGGGGTCTTCGACATCGAGACCGTCAAGGCCGCAAACCAGGCGCTCATCGAGACCATCGAGGAGAGCTTGGCGATAGCCGACGAGGGCAAGCGGGCGCGCGCCGCGGCCGGCGCCGACCTGGAGCAGATGGAGGCGGACCTGCGTCGGACCCTGGCCGCGACCAGCGCGCAAACAGGGAGCGCCTAGACCACCCTGGGGCCGGTCCGCTAGGCGCCATCACCCCCGATGCCCGATCCCTCGCGGAGAGCCCATGGCCAAGCGGCAGGACATGCGCGAACGGATCGAGGCTTCCGCTCTTTCTGCGACCGGGAGTCGCCGGAGCGCATCTCGGCCGAGGGGGAGCCCCTGTGAACCCCGCCTTGCAACGCCTGCGCGCCGAGATCGGATTCGACCCCGCAGCCTTCGCAGCCCGCGTCGATGGGCTCGAGGGACTCAGACTAACGCCAGGTCCCGTCGGCTCCGAGCCCCGGAGCCCCGAGGCCCCGCCCAAAACCCCGAGGCGAAATGGGGGCAAGAAACCCAAGGAGCGCCACATGCACATCTGGGTCGACGCCGATGCGTGCCCCGCCGTCATTAAGGAAATTCTGTATCGTGCCGCCCAGCGCTTGGGTATCCCCGTCACCCTGGTGGCAAACCAGCCGTTGCAGACCCCGCCCTCACCCTGGATCCGTTCGGTCCGGGTCGGCCACGGATTCGACGTGGCCGACAACCACATCGTCGAGCACCTGAAGCCCGGTGATCTCGTGATCACCGGCGACATCCCCTTGGCCGCTCAGGTGATCGATCGAGGCGGCGACGCGATCAATCCCCGGGGGGAGCGCTACACCCCGGAGAACATCCGGGGGCGGCTCGCCATGCGCGACCTCATGGAGGAGCTGCGCAGCGCCGGCACCCCGACCGGCGGGCCACCGCCCCTCGGCAAGACCGAGCGCCAGGCCTTCGCCAACGCACTCGACCGGTTGCTGGCGCAGCGGCGACGCTGAGTAACCTGGATGCGGCGAGTGCCGCGGGTGAATACTCGCTGACCGCAACAGCACCCCATCTCCGGATTGAACGAGGCCGGAGGCCGGCGCGCCACCGGCGCCGCCGCGGAGACCGACTTCCACGAAGCGGAGCACTCTATATGGGTCGGCGTCCCTCCGAGCGGAGAGCGGCTGCGGGGGGAAGCGATGAGCACGGGCACCCGCGACTAGCTCTATCTGGCCCTCCGCGCGTCGACCCGATCCCGTAACCCTTGCCGCCGCCGCTTGGCCCTATACTCGCGCGCTCGCCAGCCACCGCCGAGGACCCTCCCATGCGCTTTCGTTTCCCCGTGGTGATCGTCGACGAGGACTTCCGCTCCGAGAACGCCAGCGGCACCGGGGTGCGGGTCTTGGCCAAGGCCATCGAGGAGGAGGGGATCGAGGTCCTGGGCGTCACCAGCTTCGGCGACGTGGCCTCCTTCGCCCAGCAGCAGTCCCGCGCCTCCGCCTTCATCCTTTCCATCGACGACGAGGAGTTCTCCTCGCCGGAGGATGCCGCGGCGGCGATCGCCCAGCTGCGCGCCTTCGTGGAGGAGATCCGCTTCCGTAACACGGACATTCCGATCTTCCTCTACGGTGAGACCCGCACCTCGCGCCACATCCCGAACGATGTGCTGCGGGAGCTCCACGGCTTCATCCATATGTTCGAGGACACCCCGGAGTTCGTCGCCCGCTACATCGTGCGCGAGGCACGGAACTATCTGGACTCACTCGCACCGCCCTTCTTCCGGGCCCTGACCCATTACGCGGCGGACAGCTCCTACTCCTGGCACTGCCCTGGGCACTCGGGGGGCGTGGCCTTCCTGAAGAGCCCGGTGGGTCAGATGTTCCATCAGTTCTTCGGCGAGAACCTGCTGCGGGCCGACGTTTGCAACGCGGTGGAGGAGCTCGGGCAGCTGCTGGACCACACGGGCCCGGTGGCGGCCGCCGAGCGCAATGCGGCGCGCATCTTCCATGCCGACCACCTGTTCTTCGTCACCAACGGGACCTCGACCTCCAACAAGATCGTCTGGCACTCCACCGTGGCCCCGGGTGACGTGGTGGTGGTGGACCGCAACTGCCACAAGTCGATCCTCCACGCCATCACCATCAATGGGGCCATTCCGGTCTTCCTGATGCCCACCCGCAACCACTACGGGATCATCGGGCCCATCCCTCTGGACGAGTTCCGCTGGGAGAACATCGAGCGCAAGATCGCCGCCAACCCCTTCGCCCGGGAGGCCCAGGGGCGCCCGCGCATACTCACCATCACCCAAAGCACCTACGACGGGGTCAGCTACAACGTGGAGACCATCAAGGGAATGCTGGACGGGCGCATCGACACCCTGCACTTCGACGAGGCCTGGCTGCCCCACGCCGCCTTCCACGACTTCTATGGCGACTACCACGCCATCGGCGAGGGCCGTGCCCCCTGCCGGGACTCCATGCTCTTCTCGACCCAATCCACCCACAAGCTGCTGGCGGGGCTCTCCCAGGCCTCCCAGATCCTGGTACAGGACAGCGAGACCCAGAAGCTCGACCGCGACGTGTTCAACGAGGCCTTCCTCATGCACATGTCCACCAGCCCCCAGTACGCGATCATCGCCTCCTGCGACGTGGCCGCCGCCATGATGGAGCCCCCAGGCGGCACCGCCCTGGTGGAGGAGTCCATCCTAGAAGCGCTCGACTTCCGCCGCGCCATGCGCAAGGTCGACGCCGAGCTTGAAGAGTCCTGGTGGTTCAAGGTCTGGGGACCAGAGGAGCTCGCGGAGGAAGGGATCGGCGAGCGCGAGGACTGGATCCTGCGCGCCGGGGAGCGCTGGCACGGATTCGGGGACCTGGCCCCCGGGTTCAACATGCTGGACCCCATCAAGGCCACCGTCATCACCCCTGGGGTGGACGTGGACGGCGACGTGGCGGACTGGGGCATCCCGGCGGCCATCGTCACCCGCTATCTGGCAGAGCATGGGATCATCGTGGAGAAGACCGGGCTCTACTCCTTCTTCATCATGTTCACCATCGGAATCACCAAGGGCCGATGGAACACCCTGGTCACGGAGCTGCAGCAGTTCAAAGACGACTATGACCACAATCGCCCGCTCTGGAGGGTCCTGCCAGCCTTCGTCACCAAGCAGCCCCGCTATGAGCGCGTTGGCTTGAAGGACCTGTGCGATCAGATCCACGCCGTCTACCGCGAGCACGACATCCCGCGGCTGACCACCGAGATGTACACGTCCGAGATGGCCCCCGCCATGAAGCCCGCCGACGCCTTCGCCCGCATGGCCCACCGGGAAATCGAGCGGGTGGAGATCGACGACCTGGAGGGGCGGATCACCGCCATCCTGCTCACCCCCTACCCGCCCGGCATCCCGCTCCTCATCCCGGGCGAGCGCTTCAACGCCACCATCGTGCGCTATCTCCGATTCGCCCGGGCCTTCAACGACCAGTTCCCCGGCTTCGAGACGGACATCCACGGGCTGGTCAAGGAGCAGGTCAACGGCGGGGTCCGCTACTACGTGGACTGCGTACGCTGAGGAAGGCCCAGGCGCCCACGCACCTCAGCAAACGGATGGCAGGCCGATCAAGTCATCAAGCGACATAGACCTGCGGGACGGCTTTCTGCCGAGCGCCAGCTTGGCGGGCGTCAACCGGGCGCTCCAAACGCGGGTCATTCCTGGTAGAGCCTGGATACCCGGGCGCTGACGCCAGTAAAGAGTTGATAGGCAATGGTGCCGCTCGCCTGGGCTACGGCGTTGGCGCTGACCCGACCCCCCCATAGCTCCACGGGGTCCCCGACGCGGGCGGCCGCCAGGCCGGTGAGGTCCACCATCAGCATGTCCATGGAGACCCGCCCGATCAGCCGAGTGACCTGGCCGCGCACGGCCACGGGTGTGCCATCGGGCGCATGACGGGGATAGCCGTCCGCGTAGCCCATGGCCACCACCCCCATCCGTATGGGTCCCGGGCAGACGAAGCGCCCGCCGTAGCCGACGCTCTCCCCGGCCGGCAGGTCCCGCACGGCGATCAGGGCGGACTCCAGGCGCATCACCGGGCGTAAGCGGCTTACGCAAGGGTGGGTATCACCCAGGGGTGAGGCGCCGTAGAGCATGATGCCGGGACGCACCCAGTCGGCGTGGGCATCCGGCCAGGCGATGACGGCCGCCGAGTTGGCGAGGCTGCGCGGGGCGGCGAGTCCCGCGCCGGCCTGGACGAACCGGCCCATCTGGCGGGC
>JBGSUY010000166.1:0-2897 GCA_041753195.1 Chromatiaceae bacterium | reverse complement strand
CGCGGAGGGGGCGCCGCTCCTACGCCGGCGGCCTCGATGGTGGCGAGCACGGTCCTGGTGGTCACCACCGTGCCCACCGGGCTCTGGATGGGGCCAAGCACCCCATCGGCCGTGGCCGGGACCTCGAGCACCACCTTGTCGGTCTCCAGGTCCACCAGGTTCTCTCCGGACTTGACCGACTCCCCGGGGGCCTTGTGCCACGCCAGCACGGTGGCGTCGGCGACGGACTCGGGGAGTGCCGGGACTCGGACTTCGCTGCTCATTGTTGCGGGATCCTTTTATTCATGCTGGTGTTGAAGCGGCCCGACAGGGCCTCGTCGATCAGGCGCTCCTGCTGCTCCACGTGGGCCGCCCGGTGGCCCACTGCGGGGGCGGCGGAGGACGGGCGCCCCACGTAATAGGGCCGCTTGCCCTCCTGGATCAGGTTGTGAAAGCGGTGCTTGATCTGGTCCCAGGCCCCCTGGTTCTGGGCCTCCTCCTGGCACCAGATGATCTCCTCCGTGTCTGGATACTGGCCGAGAGCCGCCGTGAACTGGTCCTTCGGGAAGGGATACAGCTGTTCGATACGCATGATCGCAACGTTGGTGAGGCCCCGCGCCCGGCGCGCCTCCAGCAGGTCGTAATAGACCTTGCCGCTGCAGAAGACCACCCGCTCCACGCCCTTGGGGTCGATGGGGTCGCTCTCCGGGATCACCGCCTGGAACTGGCCGCTGGTCAACTCGTCCAGGGAGGAGACCGCCAGGCGATGGCGCAGCAGGCTCTTGGGGGTCATCACAATGAGGGGCTTGCGGTAGTTGCGCACCATCTGACGGCGCAACAGATGGAACATCTGGGCCGGGGCGGTGGGCACGCAGACCTGGATGTTGTGCTCGGCGCAGAGCTGCAGGTAGCGCTCCAGGCGCGCCGAGGAATGCTCGGCCCCCTGACCCTCCAGACCGTGGGGGAGCAGCATTACCAGGCCGCAGCAGAGACCCCACTTGGTTCCCGCGGAGGTGATAAACTGATCGATCACCACCTGGGCCCCATTGGCGAAATCGCCGAATTGGGCCTCCCACAGGGTGAGCGCATTGGGCTCGGCGCTGGCGAAGCCGTACTCGAAGCCCAGCACCGCCTCCTCCGAGAGGATGGAGTCGATGGCGATGAAGGGCCCCTGATGCTCCCCGAGATGCTGCAAAGGGGTATAGGCCTCCCCGGTGCGCTGGTCGTGGATCTTGGCGTGGCGGTGCACAAAGGTCCCGCGCCCGCAGTCCTGGCCGGAGAGGCGCACCGGGATGCCCGCGTCCACCAGGCTGGCATAGGCCAGGTTTTCGGCGAAGCCCCAGTTGGCGAGCTGGTCTCCCTGGGCCATCTTGCGCCGCTCCTCCCAGACCTTCTCCACCCGGGGGTGCATCTCGAACCCTTCCGGGAGCCGCAGCAGGGCCTCCGCGAGGGATCTGAGCTTGTCCCGGGGGACCCCGGTATCCACGTCCTGGTCCCAGTCCGCGCTGAGGCAAGTGGTCCAGTCGACCTTGTAGGCGTTGTCCAGGCCACATAGGACGGGCCGGGCCACCACCACCCCCTGCTCGATGGAACGGCGGTAGTCCTCCACCAGGGCATCGGCCTCCGCCCGGGGAACGATCCCGGCCGCCTCCAGGCGCTCGGCGTAGACCGCCCGGGAGGTCGGGCGCGCCGCGATCTTCTTGTACATCATGGGCTGGGTCACGGAGGGCTCGTCCGCCTCGTTGTGGCCCAGGCGGCGATAGCAGATCAGATCGATGACGACGTCCTTGTGGAACTGGTTTCGGAAATCAAGCGCCATGCGGGTGACGAAGATGGCCGCCTCCGGATCGTCCCCGTTCACGTGGAAGACCGGGGCCTGGACCATCTTGGCCACATCCGTGCAATAGGTGCTGGAGCGGGCGTCCAGGGGGTGGCTAGTGGTGAATCCGATCTGGTTGTTGATGACGATGTGCACGGTCCCTCCGGTGCCGTAGCTACGGGTCTGGGAGAGCTGCAGGGTCTCCATCACCACCCCCTGGCCGGCGAAGGCCGCGTCCCCGTGGATCAGCACCGGCAGCACCTGGTCCCCCGTGTGGTCCCGGCGGCGGCGCTGGCGGGCCCGCACCGAGCCCTCGATAACCGGGTCGATGATCTCCAGGTGCGACGGGTTGAAGCCCAGGGCCAGGTGGACCACCCCACCCGGGGTCTCCACGTCGGTGGCGAAGCCCATGTGGTACTTCACGTCCCCCGCCTGCTTACGCCAGTCCATCGGCACCCGGCCCTCGAACTCGTCGAAGATGTCCTGGGGCGGCTTGCCGAAGATGTTGGTGAGCACGTTGAGGCGGCCCCGGTGGGCCATGCCGATCACCAGCTCCTTCTGGCCCTTGCGGCCGGCCCGCTGGATCAGCTCGTCGAGGAGCGGGATCAGGGTCTCACCACCCTCCAGAGAGAAGCGCTTCTGCCCCACGTAGCGCTGGTGGAGGTGCTTTTCGATCGCCTCGGCGGCCGTGAGCAGCGACAGCAGCCAGCGGCGGTCCGCGTTCTCCAGCTCGGGGATGGCGCGGTAGCCCTCCAGGCGCTTCTGGATCCAGCGCTTCTCCTGGGTGTTGGTGATGTGCATGTATTCCGAGCCCACGAAGCGGCAGTAGATTTGCTCCATGAGGTCGATGATGTCCCGCAGGGGCATGCGGTCCGGGGCGTAGAGGGAGCCCGTATGGAAGACCTTGTCCATATCCTCGGGACCCAGATTGTGGTACTCCGGGTCCAGGTCCGGAATCTTCGGTTTGTCCCGCAGCTTGATGGGGTCCGTATCCGCCACCTGGTGCCCCCGGTAGCGGTAGGCGTTGATCAGGCGCAGCACGGCGGCCTGCTTCTCCGCGGCGGCCGGCTCCAGGCGCTCCGTGGAGCGGGCGCGTGCC
>JBGSUY010000165.1:0-2024 GCA_041753195.1 Chromatiaceae bacterium | reverse complement strand
ATCAAGCGCTATGAGGCCAAGTACCCCAAGGCCACCGAGAAGCTCAAGAAGGATCGCGAGGCCCTGTTGGCCTTCTTCGACTTCCCGGCCGATCACTGGGTGCACCTGCGTACCACCAACCCCATCGAGTCGACCTTCGCCCCGGTGCGCCATCGCACCCGCCGCACTAAGAACTGCGTGACGCGTTCAACCTTCCTCGGCCTGGCCTTCAAGCTGGCCGAGGAGGCGGCCAAGACCTGGCGACGCATCCGCGCCCCCGAGAAAGTGGCGGAGCTGCTCGGTGGGGCACGCTATAAAGACGGGGTTCCGGTGCCTGACGACCCACCGGATGTCAAAGAGGAGCAACGGGAGGCCGCCTGAGCACACTCTGGCCCCCAAGGTCATACACCAGATTTGCAAATAACTCCGCAGCCAGTGATCACCTCACGCCTTGCGGACCCAGTTCTCGACCTGAAGCCCTGGGACGCGCTCAAATTCGCGGCTGTTGTTGCTGACCAGGACAAGCGCGTCCGCCGCGGCATGGGCCGCGATCCAAAGGTCCTTGTTTCCGATGGGCGTTCCCGCGGCGGCCAGGGCGGCGCGGATGCGTCCATAGTGCCGGCCTGCCGATTCGGGCAGATCCAACACGGGTATCAGCTTAATCAGCTGAGCGAGCTTCCCCATCGCCTGTTCCCGTGCCTGGCTGCGCTCCGCCCCGAACACCAATTCGCCCAAGGTCACGACCGACATTGCAGCCGAGCCCGGGGCCAGGCTCCCGAGGCGCCGGGCAACCTCCGGCGGTGGGGCCTTGGCGGTGTAGATGCAGATGTCTGTGTCCAGCAGGTACCGGGCTGTCACGCCAGGGGCTCCCGATCCTGGGGCGGGGCGGCGCGTCGTCCCGGCCCTCGGCAAAGAAATCCTCCGGCATGGTCCCCAGCAGATCGAAGGCCTCGGACAAGTTCTGGCGCGGTTTGCGCAGGATCAGCTCGTCGCCGCGGCGCAGGATCTCCACTTCGTCCACGTCGAACTGGAAGGACTTCGGAAGCCGTACGGCCTGGGAGTTGCCGTTCTTGAATATCTTGGCGGTCGCTCGGGTGGTCATGGGGCATCGTCTCTGCCTGTGCAGCCGCGAAGTCTGTCTTCCATCGTCCACAGGTGCAACGCTCACCGCTCGCACGCACGACTGGACATGAGCCTCGGTTCGGCCGGGGGTGATACCCTTTCGTCTCGGGCATACCACAAAACGCTCAGGCCACGATGAGGAGGGAGAGATGAAGCTCTACTACGCCCCAGGCGCCTGCTCGATGGCGGTGCATTGCGTGCTCCGCGAGCTGGGCTACCGCTTTGATCTGGAACCGGTCGATCTGCGGAAGGGACGGACCGCCAGCGGCGCGGACTATCGGACGGTCAATCCCAAGGGCTATGTCCCGGCGCTGGTGCTCGACGACGGGCAGGTGCTGACGGAGGCGGTGGCGATTCTCCAGTACCTTGCCGATGCGAGGCCCGAGTCGGGGCTGATGCCGCCCCCTGGGGACCTGGACCACTACCGGCTCCTAGAGTGGCTGACCTTCATCTCCTCGGAGATCCACAAGACCCTGGGCGCGCTGTTCAATCCCCAACTACCGCCGGCGTGCCGGGAGGTCGCGCTCGCCCTGTTCGAGCGGCGCTGCGACTGGCTGGCGGGTGCCCTGGGCGAGGGGCCCTTCCTGATGGGCGAGCGCTACACCATCACCGATCCCTATCTGTTCACCGTCCTGAGCTGGACCTCCGTGCTCTCCGTGGACTTAGGGCCCTGGCCCGCGCTCCAGGCCTATCTGGCCCGAGTCGCGGCGCGCCCGGCGGTGCAGGAGACGCTGCGCGCCGAGGGCCTGATCGGCTGACCTTGTCGCTCGCGGCTCAGCCTTTAGCGAGCGGGCGGCCCTTCCCCGGATCAGCGGATTGCGTTTGAGCAAACCTCGGGCGGGGCGCGGAGGCTATGATGGCCGCCTGCCCGGACGACTCCATCGCCGCCTGACGCCATGACCGACGCCGACCCAAGCCCGACC
>JBGSUY010000164.1:0-2953 GCA_041753195.1 Chromatiaceae bacterium | reverse complement strand
CGATGTCCGCCTGCTCCAGGTCCAGCGGATCGAAGCCCAGCCCCCCGTCGAACCAGGCCGGGGCGGGCGGTGTCATCTGCGGCCAGGGGAGGGGCAGGCGGCGTTCAAACTCGCGCTGGTTCGACCGCCTGAAGTCGAGCGCGCGGCTGAAGCGCATGGGTTGCGCCTGCATCGGGACGAGGCAGCAGCAGTCGACGGCGACCACCGGGGCCGGCGAACGCTGGGCCAGGCGCTCGGTCCAGGCGGGGAAGGGTGGCGCCGGATAGTCCTCCACGACCACCGCGGCCGCACGATCCGCCAATCCACTCAGCGGCGATGGCCGGTCGAGGTGCTCCGCGAGGTGGAACACGGCGCGTAGGCCCTTGGCCTTGAGCTCGTGGTGGGCTTCGCGCGCGCCCTCCAGGAGAAAGGTATGGTGTCGGTCACTGTTGAACCGGTGCCGGCCGCCCAGGCCCTGATAGACGAGCACGGGCAAGCGGAGCGCGTTCGCCAGCCAGATCGCGGCATCCAGGGCCGGGTTCTCGTGCCCGCGAACGGCGTGGTGCATCCAGTAGAGTACGAGCTCGCCGTGCGGAGCGATTGGGCGGTCGCTCAGGCGGCGGCTGCGCTCGGCTAGATGGGGCGTCAGTAAAGTGAGAATTCCATCTCGTTGCGGGTCGTTCATCCCGATTTCCCCGGTTTGGGCCGTGCCAGCGAGTTGGAAACGGGCAGACGCCCCGGCTTTCCTGACCCGAAGCCAGCCGAAAAATGGACGATGCGGTCTCCCCGCCTCGACTCAATGGCCGCAGCGGATCGATCAGTCTGCACGGATGGGAGCCTGTCCTCGGCGTGAAGACCAGGAGGAAGTACGCCCTGTGACGAATCGTTTCTGCCGTGGGGAGCCGAGTCCTTCGGCTCGCTGTTGACCGGCTGTGCGTGGTGAGCCGCGCCCCGGTGAGCCTTCGCCCGACCTAAGCAGGTCGGGCGGGACTGGCAGGCGGGCTTACCCGGAGGGCAGCAGCACCTTTTCCACGACGTGGATGATGCCGTTGCCGGCCGGTATGTCGGCACGCACGACGCCGAGGTCTCCGGTCGGCAGATCCTGGCCCGAAGCCGTCTTGAGCGTCTGGCTGGAGAGGATCTCAGCGGCAGTGACACGCCCCGGAATGACATGGTAGCGAAGGATCGCCGTGAGCTTCGCCTTGTCGGCGAGCAGCTCCTGCAACGCGCCCTCCGGCAGCTTTTTGAATGCCGCGTCGGTGGGTGCGAACAGGGTGAAGGGCCCGTTTCCTTCCAGCAACGCGGTCAAACCGGCGGCCTCGACGGCGGTCAGCAGGGTGCCGAACTCGCCGGCACGCTTGGCGACGGAGATGACGCTCGGCACTGCCTGCATCGCTGGGCGGTAGCCAGGGCCAGCGTGCATTCCCTGGTACATCGGGTAGGGCATTGCAGGCATCGGCATGCCAGCGTACGGTCCCGTCTGCATCGTGCCGCAGCTGCGTGCCTCAGCGATGCCGCTTACGGCAGCAAGACCCACGAGGGCTGAAAAGAGAAGGGTGGCGGCGGGGCGCGTCCCGCCTGCGATCGGATCAGCAAATCTCACGAGCACAGCTCCTGCATTGGTGGATTACGGAGGCGCCGGCGCTGCCGGCGATGCGGAGACTAGAAGCGTCTCGATACCAAAAGCGTCGTCCTATTCCTTGTTGGCATTTCCGCAGACTAGCCAGCCAGACCGCGGATGCCAGGCGAAGCCTTATTGATCCTGTTGATCCCTTCGTTGCTCGCCAGCCTTTCGCGGCCGCTCGGTCGCCGACTCCAACTTACGGCGATCTCGACGTAGGGCGGCCAGCTGCATGAATCCGAACAAGAACACCGAGCCGAAAAAGAGAAGCCCAAGTCCGGCCTTGAAGCTACCGTAGTCCATGACACACCTCTCGGTTGTTGCGGGAACCCCGCGATAAAGGTTGATTTGGCCAGCGATGAACGCCGTGCACCAACACGGGAAAGTGCACCGGTGCATTCACGCGTCGCTGGGCTTTGCCCTCTGGAGCAGGCCGTCGATGACGTGAACCACGATGGGACCCGCCAGCGCCGTCTTGATCAGGGTCGCACCACTGAACTGCGGTCTGTCAGCCAGACTTGGCTCGATCCTGTCACCGAGAATCGAGAAGACTGCCCTACCTTGCTGCAGGTCGGTCACGAACACCCGCCCGGGTACGATGTGCGCTGCAACCAGCGAGCGCAGGGATTCAGGATCATGGATCAGGTCCGAGATCTGCTGACCCGTCATGCGGGAGAAGGCCTCGTCGACCGGTACAAACAGGGTATAGGTGCCGCCGAGATCCAGCAGGTCCCCCAGGCTCACTGCCCGGAGAAGGGAGCCGAAGAATGCGGTCGAGCCGGCTCCATCCACGAAGTCCGCCAGGCCCTCGGCGAGGGCATGCGAACGGGCGCCGTCGGGCCGGACGCTTACCGTCATCGCGACAGCCGAGGCTGGGGTCACCGCCCGCAGCAGGGAGTCGGTCGGCGATGGGTCGGCCTGAACGTGCGATGCTGCCGAGAAGGCCAGCACCAAAGCTGCGGTCACGGAGTGGGCGATACCGGTGGGGGCCTTGGAGCATCTCATGGCGCAACGCCTCTAAAAGTCTTCATATCCTGGTCGAATTAGGCAGGAGACCTGGACATTGGTTCCGTGCGATCTCGGAGGGCTTGTGAATTCAGCACCTTCAGGCCGCCAGAGATATGGACAAAAACTTGACATACGAGGCCAATGGCCGGAATGCCGATATCGGCCGTCGACGTGTGCGGTCCCCGAGCCAGGCCCTGGCGATTTGCCCGAGACCCAGAGAGCGGGTTCGGAACGCGGCGCCGCAGGGCAGTCGTGCCGCGGCTTCGGCAGGGGCGGTCGGCTGCGGCCGAAGTGTTTCAGTGGGCACCAGTCGCAGGCGTCCTCGGCGGCTTGCAAGGCCTCCTT
>JBGSUY010000163.1:0-2144 GCA_041753195.1 Chromatiaceae bacterium | reverse complement strand
GGGACGCCCGCGGCCCCAGCCTCTCGCGCTCCTCCCTCGGCCCTCGGCCCTCGGCCCTCGGTGCTTCTTCCCCGATCAACCGCCAGTCCAGCGCCTCGTCCTTCAAACGGGCCCCATTGCACGCCGGGCAGACATCATAGGAGCGGTAGCGGGAGAGGAGCACCCGCACGTGCATCTTGTAGGCCCGCCCCTCCAGCCAGTCGAAGAAGCGGCGTATGCCGTACCAGACCCCGGCCTCCCACTCCCCCTCCCCCTCCAGGACCCAACGGCGGTCGGCCTCCGAGAGGTCCCGCCAGGGGACGTCGGTGGGGACGCCGCGACGGTGGGCGAAGCCCATCAGGTCCTCCTGGACCTCCGAGTAGCTGTCCGATTGAATGGGCTTGATGGTCCCCTCGATCAGCGACTTGGATGGATCCGGGACCACCAGGCCCCAGTCCACCCCAATCACCCGCCCGAAGCCACGGCAGGTCTCGCAGGCCCCCAGCGGGGAGTTGGAGGAGAAGAGGTTGGGGACCGGGTCCCGGTAGGCGATGTCGCAGTCAGGGCAGTGGAGGTCGGCGGAGAAGCGCCGAGGTGGTCCCGGCTGCCGGTCCTCGCCGATGGGATGGACCGAGAGCCGTCCGTGACCCCGCGCCAGGGCCGTCTCCAGGGCCTCCAGGGCGCGGCCACGGTTCTCCACGGTGAGGCGCAGCCGGTCCTGGATGACGGTGAGCACCGGTCCCTCATCTGCCAGGAGCCGAACATAGCCCTGCTGGGCGAGCAGGGCCTTCACCTGCTCGGCCCCCAATGCCTCAGGGACCAGAACCTCGAAGGCGATCAGGATCCGGGGTCCATCCGGGCCGGACCCGCCCCCGAGCTCGGCCCAGATGGTCTCCGGGGTGTCGCGCCGCACCTCCCGGCCGCAGCCCCGGCAGAAGAGCCGCGCCCCCCGGGCGAACAGGAGCTTGAGGTAGTCGGCCAGCTCCGTCATGGTCCCCACGGTGGAGCGGGAGGTGCGGACCGGGTTGGTCTGGTCGATGGCGATGGCGGGCGGTATACCCTCGATGCGGTCTGCCGCCGGGCGGTCCATCCGGTCCAGAAACTGGCGGGCGTAGGGGGAGAAGGTCTCCACGTAGCGCCGCTGGCCCTCGGCGTAGACGGTGTCGAAGGCCAGCGACGACTTGCCGGACCCCGAGACACCGGTGATGACGATCAGCTCACCGAGCGGCAGGTCCAGGTCCAGGTCCTTCAGGTTGTTCTGCCGCACCCCGCGCAGGCGGATACAGTCGTGGTGTGGCTCGTTCTGGGGCATGGGGGCGGCGGGTACGGCAGGTGGATGGATCGCCCGCGGATTCTAGGCCAAATGCCGCTCGCGCAACTGGGCAGTCGGCCCCGGGGACCACCGAAGTGGGCGCGCCGCCGCCATCCCCTGCACCATCAGGGTTGCGACGACGCGCTCCACCAACCAGGCTAAGCACATGTGCCCGATAGTCATCGCCCGATTTGCGATACTCGTTTTTGTCCTCGGTGGACTCTGCCAGCCCTCCCAGGGCGCGGCAGATGCAACCGCTGCTTTGCCCGGGCGCGCGTCGGAACTGGCGCAGCGGATCAGTGCCGCACTCGCGGCCAAGGGGCCGGCCTACCACCCGCGCACGGAGCACCTGCTCCCGGATGGGCGCCCCCGCTTCACCAACCGGCTGATCCTGGAGGACTCGCCCTATCTCATCCAGCACGCCCACAACCCCGTGGACTGGTATCCCTGGGGGCCCGAGGCCTTCGAGAGGGCTCGCGCGGAGGGCAAGCTGGTGCTCCTTTCCATCGGCTACTCAACCTGTTACTGGTGTCATGTGATGGAGCGAGAGAGCTTCGAGGATCTGGGGATCGCGGCCCTGCTCAACCGTCACTTCATCGCCATCAAGGTGGATCGGGAGGTACGCCCCGACCTGGACCAGGTCTATATGACAGCGGTGCAGCTCCTGGCCGGTCAAGGGGGCTGGCCCATGACCAGCATTCTGACCCCCGAGGGGGAGACCATCATCGCCGGCACCTATTTCAGGCCAGCGGACTTCAGACGCCTGCTGGAGGGGGCCCAGGCCCTCTGGGATGACCGCCCAGAGGAGCTGCGGGCCCAGGCCAAGCGGGTCGCCGCCGCGGTCGCCCGGGCG
>JBGSUY010000162.1:0-7815 GCA_041753195.1 Chromatiaceae bacterium | reverse complement strand
GCGGGTGAGGCGGCCGAGCGGCCCACGGCGCGCCTGGCGCTCGGTGCCGCCGGCATCTCCCTGATAGCGGTGATAGCGGCGGACCTGGTGGCCCTGCTACAGGGTGCACCTGGGCAGGTCGTGCTCGGGACCTGGCTCGCGAGCGGCGCCCTTCAGGTCCCCCTGAGCCTCACCCTGGACCCCCTGGGGCTGCTGCTCGCAACGCTGATGGCCGTGATTTGTCTCGCGACCCTAAGGTTCTCGGTCCCCTACATGCACCGGGAGCCCGGCTTCCGCCGTTTCTTCCTGGTGCTCTCGCTCTTCACCGGGGCCATGCTGCTCATCGTGACCGCGGGCAACGCGGTGCTCACCTTCGTGGGCTGGGAGCTGGCCGGCATCAGCTCCTTTCTCCTGATCGGCTATGTGCAGGAACGCCCCCAGGCCACGGAGAATGCCACCCGCGCCTTCGTCACCAACCGCATCGGTGATGCGGGCTTCCTGCTCGCCATCTTCCTTTCCTTCGCCTGGCTCGGCGGGGTGGAGTGGCCCGAGATGGGCGTACGCTCCGCCGGACTCGAGAGCCTGGAGGCGGGCCTCATCCTGATGGGCTTCCTGCTCGCCGCCTTCGCCAAGTCCGCCCTGCTGCCCTTTTCCGCCTGGATCGCCCGTGCACTGGAGGGTCCGACCCCATCGAGCGCCGTGTTCTACGGCTCACTCATGGTCCACGCCGGGGTCTATCTGCTGATCCGCTGCGAGCCCCTGTTCGTCCAGGCGACCGCCCTGGCGCCCCTGGTGGCTCTGGTCGGACTGGCGACGGCGCTCTATGGCTGGCTCGCCGGACTCACCCAGTCGGACGTGAAGAGTGGGCTCATGTTCTCGACCACGACCCAGGTGGGCCTCATGGTCTTCTGGTGCGGCCTCGGCTGGTTCGATCTCGCCACGGTGCATCTGATGCTGCACGCGCTGTGGCGCGCCTACCAGTTCTTCCACGCCCCCGCCCTGATGCATTGGATGGATGCACCCGTGCGACCCCTCAAGGGCCCGCTCGCCAGCCAACGGCTGCTCTATACCGCGGCCCTGCAGCGCTTCTGGCTGGATCCGATCGCGGACTGGCTCCTGGTACGCCCCACCAAACAGCTCGGCGCGGACGTGCGCGCCTTCGACGAGCGGGTCCTGAAGCCCCTGGTGGGGCTGCCCGGGGAGGACGGGCCCCTGACCGGCCTCGGGGAGACCGGTATCCGGGAGGGCCGGTTGGCCAGCCAGGGCTTGACTCAGGGGGTCGGGCTACTCGGTGGGCTCATGGCCTGGCTCGCGGATCGACTGCACTGGTTCGAGGAGCGGTTGGTCCTGCGCAGCGGAGGGGGACGTCTGCAGGGCCTGCTCGCCGACCTGGCCGGCGCGGTCAACCGCACCGAGGAACTGCTCGGACGGCCGCGCTATCTGCTGCTGCTGATCATGGCCACCCTGGTGGTCATCCTCTAGGGGGCGCCGTCACCTTGTCCGAACCCCTGGTACTGGTTCCGCTGGCCACCCTCCCCGGGGACTTCCCGGTCCTGGCGCTACTCCAGGTGCTCCCGCTGGTGGCGGCTCTCCTGCTGCTCAGGGTCCGGCGGGACCTCTGGGCCCTGGCCCTCGCCCTCGCGACGGCACTCGCCGAGCTCGGGTTGGGGGCCCTGCTGTATCTCCGTCTGGACCACGGCAACCCCGCCTTCCAGTTCGCGGAGCGCTGGACGCCGCTGGCCCCACTCAACTACCACGCCGGGGTCGATGGGGTCTCGGTGCTGTTCATCCTGCTCACCGGTCTGGTCTGTCTCCTCGCGGTGGTCTATGGCCCGTCCCGCGGACTCAAGCCCACGCCGCACCTGCTGGCGGTGGTCCTGGCCGTCGAGTCGTCAGTGATGTCCCTTTTCACCACCCTGGACCTTCTGTGGTTCACCCTGGTCTCGGGCCTCGAGCTCGGGCTCATCGGCTATCTCCTGGGGCGCTGGGCCACCTCCCCCGCCAAGGACCTGGCCCTGGCGCGCTTCTATCAATTCATGGGGACCGGTCTCGCCCTGCTGCTGGCGGGGACCTTGATGCTGGGCTGGAACCATGCGGACCAGACTGGTGGCATCTGGACTTTCGACCTCACCGAACTGGCGGCCGTCCCGGTGGTGCCCGCCCTGTCGTCGGTGATCTTCTATCTCCTTTTCTACGGACTGGCGATCCGTACCCCCTTGTTCCCACTCCACGGCTGGCTGCCCCAGGTGGCCGAGCACGGCAACGTGGCCCTGGCCCCGGCACTGCTGCTCGGGCTCAAGGTCGGGATCTATGGCCTGCTGCGGTTCGTCTTCCCCCTGGTGCCGGAGGCGGTTACCGAATGGAGCGCCTATGTGGTCGCCTTCGCCACCGCCGGGATCTTCTATGCGGCCCTGCTCGCCCTGCTTCAGATTAACCTGCGCCGCCTGCTCGCCTTCGCCGTGGTGAGCCATACCAGCATCCTGGTGATCGGACTCTTCAGCCTGGGCACCGCCGCCTTTCAGGGCAGCGTCATGCTCTCGGTGGACTTCGGGCTCGCCATCGCCGGGCTCCTGTTCATGACCGGGTTCATCTACCGGCGCACCCGCACCACCCTGCTCCCCAAGCTGGGTGGACTCTTCGACCGCATCCCCCTGATCGGGATTGCCTTTTTCGTGGCCGGTCTATCCATCGTCGGGATGCCGGGCACCCCGGGATTCGATGCCGCCCACCTGATGCTGGAGGCCGCCATCGACCGCTTCGGGGCCCTGGTGACCATCGCCGCCGCCCTCGGCAATGTGGCGGCGGCCGCCTTTCTGCTATGGGCCTTCCAGCGCGCCTTCCTGGCCCCCCGCGGCGAGCACGGCCCCCAGACCATCGCGCCGGCGAGCGTCACCGAGCGGCTCATCGCCGGGGCCGTCATCCTGGTCCTGCTCGGGGCCGGCTTCTTCTCCGAGCCCTGGCTGGAGCTGGTGGACGCCCCCCTTGAGGCCCTGAGCGGGCGTTTCGGCCTGGTCCATTGAGAATGCTGGAATGGACTTAGGCTCCCTACCCTTGCTCAGCCTGCTGCTCCTCACCCTACCGGTGGGGGCGGCCCTCATCTGGCTTGTGCCCGAGAAGCGCTGGGCCCGCGCCATCGCCCTCACGGCGACCCTGGCGGACCTCGCGATCTCGCTCCTCATCCTGGCACGCTTCGATCCCACGGACGCCGGGTTCCAGCTCGTCGAGCGCCGAGCCTGGATGCCCACCCTGAACATCCACTACGCGGTCGGGGTGGACGGGATCTCGGTCCTCTTCCTGCCCCTGGCGGCGCTGCTCTTCATCGGCGTCATCCTGGGCTCCTGGACCCAGGTCCGCACCATGCAGCGGCTCTTCTTCACCCTGCTCCTGCTCTTGGAGAGCACCACCCTCGGCATCTTTCTCGCCCTGGACACGATGCTCTTCTTCCTGTTCTGGGAGCTCAGCCTGGTTCCGCTCTTCTTCCTGGTGAGCCTGTGGGGGGTGGGTGCGAACCGGCGCTATGCCGCCACCAAATACACCCTCCTCATGCTGGTGGGCGGGGTGCCGCTGCTCTTCGCCTTCCTGGTGCTGGCGTTCAACCATGCCGTCCTGTCGGGGCTGGGCATCCCCGGGGGCTTGAGCTTCGACTACGAGACCCTTCTCGGCACGCCCCTGCCGGACCACCTGGAGCTGCTGGTCTTCTTCCTCCTGGTGCTGGGGTTCGGCGTCAAGACGCCCCTCTTCCCGCTCCACACCTGGCTGCCACTGGTGGCGGCGGAGGGCCCGGTGGCGGTGGCCGCCCTGATGACGGGGCTCAAGCTGGGGGCCTTCGGTCTGATCCGCTTCGTGGTGCCCCTGGCGCCGGGCGCCGCCTCGCAGCTTCAGTGGCTGCTCCTCGGGCTGGGGGTAATCGGCCTGCTCTACGGGGCCCTGGCGGCCCTGGCCCAGACCAATCTGCGGCGCATGCTCGCCTTCTCGAGCATGAGCCACGCGGGGCTGGTGGTGCTAGGCATCGCCTCCCTGAACCTCAGCGGAATCCAGGGCGCCATCTTCCAGCTCCTGAACTTCACGGTGGTGGCCGGCGGGCTCTTCCTGCTCACCGGATTTCTCCATCACCGCACCGGCTCCACAGAGGCGGTGAGCCTGGGCGGCGTGGCGCGCACCATGCCGCTGCTGACCGGGTTCTTCCTACTCCTGGGCCTGGCCTCCATCGGCCTGCCTGGGACCAATGGCTTTCCAGCGGAGCTCCTGCTGATCCTGGGGGCACTGGAGGCCCACACCGGCAGCGGGCTCGCCGCTTTGTTCGCCGTGGTGCTGGGAGCGGGCTACTTCCTCGGGTTGTACCGGCGCGCCTTTCTCGGACCCGTCACGAACCCGGCGGTCGCCGAGGCCAAGGATCTGAGGCCCAGGGAACTGGTACTGGCCCTGGGTCTCGGCCTCCTGGTGCTGCTGCCCGGCCTTTACCCCCAGGGGGTGCTCGACCTCACCCGGGCCAGCACGACGGCATGGCTCACGCGGACGAGCGACAATGCCCCAGTCGATGCGACAACCGTCCCGCCCGTGCCGCCGACGGCCCCGCCTGAGATGCCCAGGGACCCCACCTGAGGTGGCCGTTCACAGCTCCCCCCACATTCGCAGCAGGTTGGCATAGCTGCGGTCCACATACCCCGTGACATCGGTCCCCGGCTGGTCCTTGAGGAGCCGCTCCCGGGCCAGGTTGAGCTCGTAGAGGAGCTCCCGGCGGGCCGGATCCCGCACATAGCTCTGGATCCAGGTGAGTGCGACCAGGCGCTCGCCCCGGGTCACCGGATTCACCCGATGCAGGCTCGAGGAGGGGTAGACGACCGCGTCCCCCGCCGGCAGCTTGACCTCCCGGTCCCCGAAGGGGGTGCGGATGCAGAGCTCGCCGCCATCGTAGGTTTCGGGCGGGTTGAGGAAGACGGTCATGGAGACGTCGGTGCGGAAGCGCGGCCCGCCGCTTCCCATGATCGGATCGTCCACATGGTCCCCATAGGTCATGCCCGGTGTGTAGCGGGCGAAGATGGGGTCCGCCACCCGGTGGGGCAGGACGGCGAAGCGGAAGGTCTCGTTGTGGCCCAGACTCGCCATCAGGATTCGGACCAGGCGCTGCATGCGCTCGGGATTGGGCCGTAGCTCCAGATTGCGCTTGACCCGGCTGGCGGCGAAGCCAGCGGTGAGGCGCCCGTCCACGGGCTCGGCGCCCTCCAGGGTCTCATGGACCTTGGCGAGTTGGGCAGGGTTGAGGAGTCCGGGGATGGTCAGCAGCATGGTCTTCTCGAATCCTTAAGTCCGCGGATGGAGCCGGAGCGCCGCCAAAAGGGGCTTGGGTCCCACGGCGGCTTCGCAGGAGCCCGACCGGCACGGTTTCGGGGTTAGAATCCGCCCCCATGACCAGACCACACGGACTCGGAAGAGGCCCCATGATCCTCAAGGCCATCATCGACGATCAAGTCTACGAGCTCAACGTACCCGACGCCCTGCTTCAAGAGGCGCGGCCCTTCTTCGAGCAACTGGACCGGGACATGGACCAGGGCTGGCAGATGAGCCGGGAGTGGGTGGCGAACCCCGACCGACTCCAGCGCTGCCAGATCGTCGCCAACAAGCTTCTCACCGCCCTGGAAACGGAGAACGACCGGCTGGGGCGCCTCATGGCGGGCTATATACTCTCGCGCCTGCCGGGGGTTGAGTCGGTGGAGCTGGATATCCAGGGGGAGATTCAGAACAACCACTTCAACCTGGCGGAGCACCGGACTTTCGACGAGATGCCGCAACCCCGAGCCACCGGGCCGGGCCGAGGCCTCTCCAAGCTGGACGCCATGGAGCAGGCGGGCAACGACGTCACCAAGGTCTTCAAGGTAGGCAAGGCCTACCGTTTCTCGGTCTTCGACCACGAGCGGCAGCAGTGGATCGACTCGCCCCTGATCGCCACCGAGCCGGAGGCCTCGCGCCTGCGCCAGGAGGCATTCAAGGCCCGGTTCGATGCACTTCAGCGTCCGCTGGACTCCTGAACCCTTGAGCCCCGGACCGCATCGGATGGCGAACCTCTATTCGGTCACGGCACCGCTGGCCCTGCGCCACCCGGACGGGAGCGAGCAGGTGATCGCCGCCTGCTTCCCCCACCCCCTCGGGCTCCTGTATCTGGACTGCTTCTGGCATCTGAGCACGCCGGACCAGGCGGCCCACCTGGTCCCGGGCGAGCTTCGGGGCGAGGGCCCCTGGCGGATCGGCGATTCCGTCATCCGCGTGTTGGGTTGCCAGCACACGGACCCTCATCTGGCGGAAGACTATGCCCGCTGGCGCGAGTACCTGGAGGTGCGGGGTGCCGACGAGTATCCGCCGCCTGAGCAGATCCGCGCCATCGTGCACCGTTTGGGCGCAGCAATCTGAGGCCGGCACAGATTGGATGCCGAGTTGGCCATCGGGTGGGAGGGTTGGTTCAGCCTGGGACTGGTGGCCCTGTGCTTCGTACTGTTCGCCTTCACGCGCGTCGCCCCGGACCTGGTGACCAGCGGGGCCCTGACCCTGCTGCTGGTGGCCGGGATTCTGGAGACTGGGGAGGCACTCCAGGGCTTCGCCAATGACGGCATGCTCACGGTCGGGGTGCTCTATGTGGTGGTCACTGGACTCACCGAGACTGGGGCCGTGGGCTGGATCGGGCGGGGGCTGCTCGGACGGCCCCGGGGTGAGACCTGGGCAAGGCTGCGTCTGATGGCCCCGGTGGCAGCCCTGAGCGCGCTGATGAACAACACCCCGGTGGTGGCAATCTTCATCCCAGCGGTCCAGGACTGGGCCAAGCGCAACCGACTCGAGCTGTCCCGGCTCCTGCTCCCGCTCTCCTATGCCACCATCGCGGGCGGCACCGTCACCCTGATCGGCACCAGCACCAACCTGGTGGTCAACTCGCTTTACGTGGAGCGTCTTGGGGGCCCTGGACTTTCCTTCTTCGAGCCCGCCTGGGTCGGGATCCCCGTGACCATCACGGTCCTGCTCTATCTGCTCACCGCCGGTCATTGGCTGCTGCCGCGCCGCCGATCCGCCGCCGCGAGCTACGAGGACACTCGCGAGTATACCGCCGAGATGCTGGTGGCGCCGGGCAGCCCCCTGATTGGCAAGAGCATCGAGGAGGCTGGGCTACGTCAATTGCCCGGACTCTTCCTGATCGAGATCGAGCGCGACGATCAGGTGCTACCGGCGGTCTCATCGGCCACGGTCCTCAGGGCCAACGACCGACTCGTCTTCGCCGGCATCCTGGACTCGGTGATGGACCTGCAGAAGACGCGGGGCTTGGTGCCCGCCACCAATCAGGTCTTCAAGCTAGACACGCCTCGACCAGGGCGCTGCTTCGTGGAGGCGGTGCTCTCGGACAAGTGCCCGCTGATCGGACAGAACGTGCGCGAGGGCCGCTTCCGTAATCGCTACGGTGCCGTGATCATCGCCATCGCCCGTCATGGTCGCCGGGTGGACCGCAAGATCGGCGACGTGGAGCTCCTCGCCGGCGACACCCTGTTGCTCGAAACCCGGCCGAGCTTCGTCGAGCAGCAGAAGAATTCCCGGGATTTTCTCTTGGTGAGCCGCATTGGCGATCATCATCCACCCCACCACGAGCGGGCACCCCTCGCCATCGGCATCACCGCGGCCATGGTCGCGGTCGTCACCCTCGGCTGGTTCTCGATGCTGGAGGCCGCCCTGCTCGCCGCGGGGTTGATGATCCTCACCCGTTGTACAACGGGGCGCACCGCGCGCCGGGCGCCGGATTGGCAGGTGCTGGTGGTGATCGCCACCTCCTTTGGGATCGGCGCCGCCCTGGAGAAGACCGGC
>JBGSUY010000161.1:0-7567 GCA_041753195.1 Chromatiaceae bacterium | reverse complement strand
CGCGGTGCTGGGGGGCGGGCTCCCCGGATGGGGCGCCCGCTGGGCCGGGCTTTCTGAGCGCTCCCTGGCCCCTGAGATCCGCGCCCTCTGTATCGCAGCGGTGCCGGAGCCGGCGCCTCTGACTATGGAGCCAAACCCCATCGATCTCTTCCTGCACCGTCTAGCTGGCCGACTCGTCGGTGGCTTCAACCGGCTCTTGTCGCGGTCCGCCAACCCCAAGGCGACGACCCGAGGTCACCCATGACAGCCTCAGGTCGCGGAGGTGTTGGGCGCCACCTCCACCGGCCCATCTATTTCTCCCTGGTGATCCTCACCACCCTGGGGATGATGTCCCTGCTGTCGGCGGCCATTCAGGATGGTGGCACCACGCCCTTGGAGCTCCTGCTCCTGATCCTCTACGCCATCCTGATGCTGTGGATCAACGCCTCCTTCTGGACCGCTGCCATCGGTTTCGTCCGGCTGCTGCGGCGCCCGGACGGGCCGGAGCAGCCGCCGGTGGAGTCCGCCGACGTGCCGGCCGATGAGGTCAGCGTCCCCTTCAAGACCGCCCTGGTGATGCCGGTCTACAACGAGGACCCGGAGCGGGTCTTCGCTGGCCTGAAGGCGATCTGGGGCTCCCTTGTGGAGACCGGCCGCCACCAGGGGTTTGAGATCTTCGTCCTTAGCGATACCCGGGACCCGGACACCTGGGTCCAGGAGGAGATGCACTGGCGGCGCTGGGTGGATGAGTTGGGCCAGCCGGTTCGGCTCTTCTACCGTAACCGGGTGGAGAACACCGCCCGCAAGAGCGGCAACCTGGCTGATTTCTGCCGCGCTTGGGGCGGGCGCTACCGCTACATGATCGTGCTCGACGCCGACAGCATCATGACCGGCGCGACCCTGGTGGAGATGGTGCGGCGCATGGAGGCGGATCGCCGCCTGGCCCTGATCCAGGTGCCGCCGGTCCCGGTGAACCGCCACTCGCTCTTCGCGCGCATGCTCCAGTTCGCCGGCAGCCTCTACGGGCGCATTTTCGTCGCCGGCCTCGCCTATTGGCAGCAGGACACGGGCAACTTCTGGGGCCACAACGCCATCATTCGGGTCAGACCCTTCGCTGACCACTGCGGCTTGCCCAAGCTGCCGGGGCGGGAGCCCTTCGGCGGCGACATCCTGAGCCACGACTTCGTGGAGGCCGCCCTGCTGGCCCGCTCTGGTTGGAAGGTGCGCCTGGCAGACGACCTGGGGGGGAGCTACGAGGAGATACCCCCGACCCTCATCGACTACGCCAAGCGGGACCGGCGCTGGTGCCAGGGCAACCTGCAGCATGCCCGCCTTGTCCTGGCGCGGGGCTTCAAGACCCTGAGCCGTATCCACTTCGCCATGGGGGTCATGTCCTATCTGGCCTCCCCCCTCTGGCTCCTGTTCCTGGTCGCCACTGGGATCGAGGCCTACTTCAAGAGTCTTCAGGTGCCCGTCTATTTCTTCGGGGACAATATCCTGCCGGTCTGGCCCGAGTCCTACACGGTGGAGATGATGACGGTCCTGCTGGTCACCCTGGCCATGCTGTTCCTTCCCAAGGTGCTGGCGCTCATCCTGCTCGCGGTCAAGCCGCGGCTGGGGCGGCTGTTCGGCGGAGTGCCCAGGGCCGCGCTGAGCGTGGTGATCGAGAGCCTGCTCTCGGTGTTGCTCGCCCCGGTCCTGATGCTCTTCCAGAGCAAGTTCGTGGCGGCCATCCTGCTGCGTACCGCGGTCGGCTGGCCGACCCAGCAGCGGGGCGACCATCAGACAGGCTTCGCCGAGGCCCTAGGCGCCCATGGCTCCCACACCCTGATCGCCCTTATTGCCGGCCTGTTGGCCTATGCCTATGTGCCATCCTTCTTCTGGTGGTTCACCCCGGTGCTGGCGGGGCTGGCCCTCTCGATCCCGGTGTCCATGATCACCAGCCGCACCTCACTCGGCATGCTGGCTCGCCGGGCGGGCCTGTTCCTCACCCCCGAGGAGTCCGCGGAGCCGCCGGTGCTGCGCCAGCTGGATCGAAACTTGGCGGCTCCCTCACCGCTCCTGTGCGGCGAGACCGCCGGGGACGACCTGTGGCTTCGGGCCGTGGTGGACCCCTGCGCCTATTCCCTGCACGCCGCCCTGCTCCCGGACGAGAACCCGAGCCGGCGCCGCCGCCACTATCTGGAGGGGCTGATCTTCCAGCTTCAGGACGAGGGTACGAGCAGCCTAAGCCCCGCCGAGAAGCGCGCCCTGCTGTCCCACCGGGACGGTCTCTACGAGCTCCACACCCTCCTGTGGGCCGGGGTCGAGCCGCCCGCAACCCCGGCCGGCCAGGCCGGTAGGGGTGCCTAGGGCGCGGGCACGAGCTTGAGTTCCCGTAGCCGGCGGTAGAGCAGCACCGCCGCTTGCCCGATGACCAACAGGATGACGGCGGTGATCGCCACCGCGGCGAAGGTCGAGACCAGTCCGCCCAACAGGACGACCAACCAGAACAACCAGCTCATGTCTAACTCCAGCCGTGGGTGGGACCCCGGGGCCCCTGCAGCATGAGCAGTATATTAGCAGAGACTTATGCACTGTTCACCCCCCGTGCCGATCCTGTCGTCAGGCTCGCCGCTGTCCGGGGGGGGGCAGGCGAGTTTGGCCCCGTTGCTGCGGATGGCCTCACTGTAGACGTGGGCGCTGGCCTTGGGGGTGCGGGTCTGGGTGCGGGGGTCTACCTGGTAGAGGCCGAAGCGTTTGGCGTAGCCCTGGGCCCATTCGAAGTTGTCGAGCAGAGACCAGACGAAGTAGCCCCGCAGATCCACGCCCTGCTCTATGGCGGCGCGGGCTGCGTGTAGGTGGGAGCTGAGATACGCCACCCGATCGGGGTCTTGGACCTCGCCATTTCCCGGCGGCGGGTCGTCGAATGCCGCCCCATTTTCGGTGATGTAGAGGGGCGGGTTGCTATAGCGATCCTTGAGCCACAGCAGGATCTGGGTGAGCCCCGGGGGGTAGACCTCCCAGTCCATGGTGGTGAGGGGCACCCCGGTGGGCGTGATTCGCGCCGCCCCGAGTGGCTGGGCCGCCGGATCCGCGCGGACCAGCCCGCGCGAGTAGTAGTTGACCCCGATGAAGTCGCCGGGGGCCTGGATCCGCCGAAGGTCCTCACCCGTGAGCTCTGGCCAAGCGGCACCGAAGATCAATTGCAGCTCCGGCGGATAGGCCCCGAGGTATAGGGGGTCCAGGAACCATCGGTTGATGAAGGTGTCGCGCCGGGCGGCGGCATCCCGGTCCGCCGGTGAGGGGGATGCGGGGTGCTGGGGCTCCAGATTCACCGCGATCCCGATCTGTCCGCCTCCCATTGAGCGGAAGGCGGCGACTGCCTCGGCATGGGCCAGCAGCAGATGATGGGCGACCCGGGGGGCCTCGAACAGATCCTGATGCCCCGGGGCGTGATCAGCGGTGAGGTGGCCCAGGACCGTCACCACCCAGGGCTCGTTCAGGGTTACCCAGAGGGCGACCCGATCGCCCAGGGTGCGAAAAAGGGCGGATGCATAATCCGCGAACCAGGCTGGGCTGTCCGGGTTGAGCCAGCCGCCGCGGTCTTGCAGGGCGGCCGGCAGGTCCCAATGATAGAGGGTGACCGTCGGCCGGATACCGCGCGCCAGCAGGCCGTCCACCAAGCGCTGGTAGAAGTCGAGCCCCTTCGGATTGACCGGTCCCCGACCCGCGGGCAGGACCCGGCCCCAGGCGATGCTGAATCGGTAAGCCTGGAGCCCCAGCCTCGCCATCAGGTCCAGGTCCTCGTTCAACCGGCGGTAGTGGTCGCAGGCCAGGTCGCCAGTGTCCCCGTTGTTGATGCGGCCCGGGTTGTGACTGAAGCGATGCCAGATGCTCGGGCCGGCCCCGTCGGCCAGGGGGGCCCCCTCGATCTGATAGGCGGAGGTGGCGGCACCCCAGAGAAAGCCCGGCGGAAAGGTCGGGCCACTCATTGGTCGGGCCCGGGAATCTGGCACAAGGGATCGGCCGAGAGCGCGGAACCGGGCTCCTCCGGCATGGCCGCGATGCCGTTCTCCACCGCCTCGCCGCCGGGCGGGCGCAGGCGCCAGGTGCCGTCGGCCTCGATCTCAAGCAGCCGGTCGTAGAAGCGCGGCTCGTCCGTCGTGTCCCCTAGGGTCAGGTAGGTGATGCCCTGCTGGCGCAGCAGCTTGAGCAGCTCCCCCAGTGGGCACTCGCTCAGGCCCCGGCTGGGGTGATCCAGGAAGACGAAACGCGGCTCGGCGAGCAGGACCCGCGCGAAGCTCAGGCGTTGCTGCTCGCCCAAGGAAAGGATGTCCCCCCAGTTGCGCTCCAAGTCCAGCCCCCCCGCCTTCTCGAGTGCATGACCGAGGTTCAGGGCCTTGAGGCTCTCCAGGATGCGCGCATCCGGGACCAGCTCCTCCTCCCCGGTGCGCAGCAGGACATCCCTTAGGGTCCCGGGTGGCAGGTAGGGTCGCTCCGGCAGGAAGAAGATCTCGTCGTGGCCCGGGTGCAGGATCCGCCCCTCCCCGTGGTACCAGAGGTCCGCGGTGGCGCGGAACAGGGCCTTCTCCGCCGACTCGCTAGTTGAGCGCACCAGCAGGCAGATCCCTGCGGGGACCGATAGGCTGAGATCCCTGACCAGGGTGCGCCCGTCCCGCGGCGAGTATAGGGTCAGGTGCTCGAAGGCGACGCTGCCCACGGACTCCGCCAGCTCCACGGTCGGGGAGGGCGAGGGGCGCTCGTGGGTCATGGCCGTGCGCAGGGCATTGAGCCGCGCCACCACCGCCGTGTAGGTGGAGATGGATTGGAACTGGGTGACGATCAGGGAGAAGGCCCCGAGCAGGTGCCCGAAGGCCACGGCGGACTGGGTGATGACCCCGAACTCAGCCTTCCCCTGGATAAACAGGGGGGCCACAATCAGGGCGGGGATGATCGAAATCAGGTAGTTGTAGCCAGTGGTGAAATAGCCAAGGTTGCGGTTCACATCGATGATACGCTGGAAGTTGCGGGTGAGATCCTCCAACCGCTCCCGCAGCCTGACCTTGAGGCGCCCTTCCCGGCGCAGCAGGGCCACGGACTCCGCGTTCTCCCGCACATGGACTAGGCGCGCCCGGAAGTTGGCCTCCCGGTCGAGTTGGTCGTAATTGAGTCGCACCAGGGGCTTGCCCAGGTAGATGGTGAGCAGGGATCCAGCGATGGAATAGAGCACCGCCACGATGAACAGCAAGGGGCTGATGCTCCACAGGACCCCGGAGAAGGCGATCACCGTGAAGGTCGCGTTGAGGAACATGAGCGCGAAGGACAGGGTGGTGGCGGTCAGGGCCCGGATGTCCTCTGAAATTCGCTGATCCGGGTTCTGCAGCTCGCCGCTGGCGTGGAGCCTGTAGTAGGTCCGGTCGCTCAGGTAGCGGTCGATGGCCTGGTCGGTCAGCCATTTGCGCCACAGGAGGCCCAGGCTCTCCTCCACGTACCGGTAGAGCACGGCGACCACGGTGGAAAGGGCGAAGACACCAACATACAGCAGGGCATAGAACACAAAGCCGTCCATTTCCCGGTTCTCGATCGACGTCATGAAGTCCCGGTTGACGTAGCTGTTCAGCACGTTCAACCCGTTGATCGAGAATAGGAACAAGATCAGGATCAGGAGCAGGCCCCGGGCCTTGGGGCCAACCTCGGAGCGGCCGAGCTCCCCCATCATCTGAAGGAAGCGGCCCCAGATGTCGGGTGTAATGGGGACGCGGAGGGCGCTCAGCAGGGACCAGAGGAGGCGCATTGTGAGACGCGGGGCCGATAGGGGTGAGGTTTGTCTTGACCTTTGGGATCGGCTAGGGGCTGCACGTGTGCCGGACAGTTGCATGTTTCGAGTCGCGAGTCGCGAGTCGCGAGGATTCCTAATTCGGATAGAGACATAACTCGCGATGGCTCGACAAGCTCAAGTGGGTCGGGTACAACTTCCGGACCCGCGCAGTATAGCTTTGCGGGGGGTTCTGTAATCATGCCCCCCGATTCGCAAGCGTCAACCGGGACACCCCCGTGGCCACCCGCACTCTAGAGCAATTCGCTGACCTCTGGGGCTGGGCCGCGATCACCCTCCGGGCGGAATACCCCGGCCATGGCCGCTTCGACCACGGCCCCAATGCGGTCAACACCTATCTCCGCTCCAACATCACCACCGCCAGCATCCGCTTTCCGCTGGGCTACGGCATCGCCGTCGGGGCCGGCAAGCCGATCGACATCCCTGTGGTCGCACGCAACGGGGCCCTCATCGACGTCAAGGTGGGACAGGACGGGTGGCTTAACAACGTCCCGCTCGACTGAAGCTGGGACCCGAGGCCGGAGGCGATCCCTGGATGCCTGCAGACTTTGCGCCCAAGGGTAAAGGAAGATCGCACCCGTGACCGACGCCGTACCCAGGAACGTGACGCAAAGGAAGCATCGATTAGGACGCTGATACTCCAATGCATATTGGCTTGACGCGCACTAGAGGCGCCGCCAAGGTGAAAACGGGCTCGAGCGAGGGGTAAATCCCTGGACTTTGCGAGCGGATTGACGCTACCGGGTACGGTGTGTTTTGCGGCAAGTTGTTGCAGCTCACTCGGCCACGGGTGCGCTACGGACCGGACCGCGGACAAA
Source organism: Chromatiaceae bacterium (assembly GCA_041753195.1). Taxonomy (GTDB): domain Bacteria; phylum Pseudomonadota; class Gammaproteobacteria; order Chromatiales; family Chromatiaceae; genus Thiodictyon. Next base: position 952 of record JBGSUY010000161.1, on the reverse strand, counting down.
AGAAAAGGGCCTGCATCTCTGCAAGCCCTTGTCCTTCCTGGTACCGGAGGCCGGAGTCGAACCGGCACGGTATTGCTACCGTCAGATTTTGAGTCTGATGCGTCTACCAATTTCGCCACTCCGGCGGGGACTTGGGAGTATAGGCGGAAGCGGGTCTTTGTGTCAGCCCGGTGCTTGTTGTTCGGGGCGCCGCGCTCGGCCCGCCGAACCACGGTCTTGGCAGCGCCTCGGACGTGCCCCCGCGCCGTGGCGGCGCATCTGTGGGATGGGCTCAGCGCCCTTCGAACCCTGCCAGGCGATACCAGCGGTTGGCCTCGTCCTGGTCCTGAGGGACGCCTCGGCCCTCCTCGTAGAGCATGGCGAGCGTGGTTTGGGAGCCGGCCAGCCCCTGCTCGGCGGCCTTGCGGAACCACTGGACCGCCTTCTCGGGATCCTTGTCGGCGCACTCGCCCTCCAGGTACATGAAGCCCAGGCCATGCTGTGCGAGCCCGATGCCGGCCTGGGCGGCGGACTTCATGTAGCTGTAGGCGAGCAGGGGGTTCTCGTGCATGCCGAGGCCGTTCTGGGCCATGATCGCGATCCGGTACCTGGCCTCTGGATTTCCGGCCTCGGCCAGAGGGCCGAGCAGGTGGGCCGCCTGGGCGAACTGCCGGGACTCGAAGGCGGCGATGCCGCTCGCGAGATCCATGTCCAGGCCGCTGGTGTCGTCGTTCATCGATGGGATCCTCGTCAAGGGTGTGTGATCGGCGGGCCGATCCGTGCGGTTGGCGCCTTGGCTGGTCAAGCTGAGGGTCGGCGCGGGCGATTCAAGCGCCGCCCTTGGGCGTCAGGGGGAGCTGGATGAAGTCGAGCCAGCGCTCGAGCAGGTCCTGGTTGGCGGCGGCGACGGCGAGCCGGGGCCCCAGGTCGAGTCCCTCCGCGGGCTCGGTGCCATTGCGCCGGAACAGGCGCG
>JBGSUY010000160.1:0-8366 GCA_041753195.1 Chromatiaceae bacterium | reverse complement strand
GTCCGCGGCGCCCGGGTTCGCCTCCAGCGTGATCTCGCAGTCGGTCGCGAGCGTGGCGCGCGCCCGCACCCCGTCGAGCAGGGCGGCAATGGAGGCGCCGGGGAACAGGCTCGGGGTCCCGCCACCGATGAAGATACTGATCAGGGGCCGCCGGGCGGCGGAGCTCGAAAGCTCCTGGGCCAGATCCGCGAGCAATACCTCCACGTAATTCGCGAAGGGCGGGTCAGTGCTGGTCGCATGGGAGTTGAAGTCGCAGTAGGGGCACTTGCGCAGGCACCAGGGGGTGTGGATGTAGAGCGACAGGGGCGGCAACCGCCCTCGCCAGGCCCCGCGCATCACGCCCGGTCGGAGGCGCGACCCCATGCCCGGAGGTCCGACCACAGGGGTCAACGCCGCTTGTCGAGGCTCTCCTTGAGGAGGGCCCCGAAGCTCCCGAGGGCCGCCTCCCGTTCCGGGGCCCGGTCCTGAGCGACCGAAGGCGCTTCGGTCTGTGCCAAGGCCCCCAACCCCTTGGCTTGATCCAGGGTCAGGCTGATTCGCCGCCGCTCCAAATCCACCCCGAGCACCCTCGCCCCCACCCGGTCCCCCACCTTGAGCACCTCGCTGGGGTGGTTGATGCGCCGCCCCGCACCCAGCTCGCTGATGTGGACCAGGCCATCGACCCCGGGCTCCAGCTCCACAAAGGCGCCGAAGGGTTGGAGACGGCTTACCGTGCCCTCCACCTGGGCCCCCACCGGGAAGCGCTGGTCCGCGTCGGTCCAGGGGTCCCGGGCCAGGGCGCGAACGGACAGGGCGATCTTCTCCTGCGGCCGGCCGCCCTGGGCGGGCTCGATACGCAGCACCGCCACCTCCACCGGCTGCCCGACCCGCAACACCTCGCTCGGGTGCTTGACGTGACCGAAGGCGAGCTCGCTGACGTGGACCATCCCCTCGAGGCCGCCAATGTCCACGAAGGCGCCGTAATCCTTGAGGCTGGTGACGGTCCCGGTGAGCACGGCACCCTCCTTGAGCTGGGCGCGGGTGGCCTCGGCCCGCAGCCGCTGCTCCTCTTCCAGCAGGGCGCGGCGCGACACCACCAGGTTGGGTCGCCGCCCCCCTTCCAGCTTGGTGATGCGAAAGTCCAGGCGCTGGCCGACAAACTCGGCCAGGTCTTCCACGAACCGGATGTCCGCCTGAGAGGCGGGGCAGAAGGCCCGAAGCCCCGCCACCTGCACCTCCAGACCGCCCTTGACCGCACCCGTCACCTGCCCCTGCACCGGCAGTCCCTGGCTGTAGGCCTGACGCACCTCCTCGAGCCCGTGGTATTTGTGCCCATGCTGGCTGCCGAGGAGCAGGGTCCCGCTGTCCGGGTCCTTGCCGGTGACGGCGGCCTCCACGCTGTCGCCCACCGCCGCCGTCAGCTCGCCCTCCGCGTTGCGCAGGGCGGCAATCTCCATCCGTCCCTCGGTCTTGCCCCCCAGGTCCACGAAGGCGTAGTCCTCGCCGATGGAGACCAGGGTGCCTTGGACCCGGTCCCCCACCTTTGGCTCCCCCTGCTGGGAGCCGGGGTGGGTGCGGTCAAACTGCTTGAGCAGATCTTCGAAGCTCTCGGTGGTGGACATGGAGACGCTCTTGGACTGAGACGGGGGAGGGGCGGAAACCCGCGGGAATCGGACCCGCAGTATAGCGCCGAGCACTCGTCAGGGCTCGGGCGGGCCGCGATCCACAGGCCCCTCCCCCCAACGTCCCGCTGCCTGGTCATCCGTGTCCCGGGCCTCGACCCAGCGCTCACCCGAACCGGTGGTCTCCTTCTTCCAAAAGGGGGCCCGGGTCTTGAGATAGTCGATGAGGAGCTCGCAGGCCCGAAAGGCCTCCCCCCGGTGGCGACTGGCTACCCCCACGAAGACGATGGGGTCCTGGGGCGCCAGGGGCCCCACCCGGTGGACGATGGTGATGCCCTCCAGATCCCAGCGGCCCGCCGCCTCCTCCGCAATGGCGGCCAGGGCTCGCTCTGTCATTCCGGGGTAGTGCTCCAGGGTCATGGCGCTCACCCCAACCCCCGCGTTGAGATCCCGCATGAGACCCACGAAGCTCACCAGGGCCCCCACCCGGGCGTTGCCCCGCCACAGGACCTCCTGCTCGGCGGGGATGTCGATTGGCTCACGCTGGACCTGGATTCGCATCGTCACGGACGGGGAGACCATTTGGGTGTTGCTCCTAGCCAAAGGGCAGGATGGTCGCATGCCCCAACCCAAACCCGAGGGCCACGGCCGCCAACACGTCGCTCGGGTAGTGGAGCCCCAGGATGACTCGGGAGATCGCCACCAGCAGGCTGAAGGGGACCAGCGCCCAGGCCAGCTCCGGGTAGTGTGCGATGGCCACAGTGGAGAAGCTGCAGGCGTGCAAGGTGTGGCCTGAGGGGAAGCTGAAGTGGTCCAAGGGGGGAACCAGGGCGGCGACCTGGGGGTCGCGGTGACAGGGGCGCTGACGCCGGGTCACGCCCTTGAGGGACTTGTAGAGGAGCAGCGCCAGAGCGCCCGTTCCCAGCATGTGCAGGCCTGTCTTAAGCCCGTCCAGCCCGTCAGCCAGGGGCAGAATGGCGATCAGGCTGTACCACAGAACTCCGTCACCGAGCCGACTGACCCAGGCAAAGCCCCGCTGGATGCCCCGGTACTGGACCGGCCGGGCGGCTACCCGGCAGACCCAGACCTCCAGGTCATTCAGCTGCTCCAGCCACAGTCTCATGGGTACCCCCCAACGCCACGGCGGCGGATGAGCTCCAGCAATCGGTCCTCGACCCCAACCAGAACCCGTTCACGCCTTCCCTCGGTGCGTCGGGCCGCCACACCCATGGCCTTCAGCCCTGCTCGGTCAACCGCGATCCAGGTCGACGCGGCCACAAAACCCGCGCGGTCACCGCGCAAGACTGTAACCCGATTCGCGCCGGACAGCATAGCCGCGTAGGCGTCGCTTCGTCGAAGGCGGCCACCCGGCCCAGGTGGCGGACGGCCAGATCACGGGTCCCCGGGCGGGGTGTCGCCGTCTCGGGGCGACTCGGCGGGCAGACCCAGGGCCTGGACGATCACAGATCGAGCACGGGCGGCGAAGCGCCTGCGATCCTCCCCGTCCCGGGGCTCCATCGGTGAGAGAAACCGAACCTGGGCGACCAGGTCCGGGTGGCGGAGGATGCGCCAGAGGTTCGCCACCAGGGTGTCATCCCCCACGTAGGGCACCTCGAGGTCCGGGGCCGGATCCGCGCCGAACCGGTAGCCGATGGCCACCGGCTGGACACGCAGGCCGGGCTGCCGGGCAACGGCGAAAAGGCGGGGGTGGAAGCGCCGCACCTGGCGCCCGTCGCTGGTAGTGCCCTCCGGAAAGATCACCAGGGTACGTCCGCCGGCAATGGCGCCGGCGATTTGCGCCGAGACCGCCGCGGCCTGATTGGCCCCCCGCTCGATGAACAGGGTGCCTGCGACGGCCGACATCCAGCCCACCAGGGGCCAGCCACGCACCTCCGACTTGGACAGGAAGCCGAGCCGGCCTTGGGCGCCGAGTACCGGAGCATCGAGCCAGGAGACGTGGTTGGCCACAAGCAGACAGCCATGTGCCACCGCCCCGGACACCTGAACCCGTATCCCCAGGGCCCGACACAGGCGCCCGTGCCACCAGCAGACCACCCACGGCACCCAGGGGCGAGGCAGACCCACCCGCGCGGCGAGGCTGATATAGACGCAGATGAGGGCCCCGGTCACCAGGTGCTCGGCCAACCGCAAACCCCGCCAGAGCGTGCGCAGGACCCGCATCAAATCAGAGGTCCGCGGCCCGCTCCAGGAAGTGGCGCGAGTAAGTGGGATTGAGCTCGTCGATATTGAGTAGCATGAGCACGTCCCCCACCCGGAAGTCGCTGTCCCGGCAGGGCTCCCCGCAGGCCTTGGCCCCCAGTCTGACATAGGCCCGCAACAGGGCGGGCAATGGCGCATCGACACCGTCCGGCACCTGAGTGGTGAGAAGCGGCACCCTGGGAGACACCCGAAAGGGCTCGGGAGCCAGGGCTTGACGGCGCAGCCGGCTCATGATGGCCGCCGCATGCAGGTCCCGCTCACCCAAGGGCACGCTGGCGCAGCCGAACAGGTAATCGAAACCATGGAGGTGGATGAAGCCCGCGAGCCCGGACCACAAGACCGCGATGGCCGAGCCCTGGCGGAACTCCGCGGCCACACAGGTGCGCCCCACCTCGAGCTTGCGCCCGGGAAGTCCCGGGATGGGACCCAGGTCGAACTCGCCCTCCGAGTAGAAACGCCCGAGCCGAGCCGCGGCCTGATCGGTGAGTAGGCGCGTGCATCCCACCACCCGCCCCGTCTTGGCCTCCCGCACCAGGAGATGTTGGCAGACTGGATCGAACTCGTCACGATCGAGGCCCACCTCTCCCTTGAGCCGCGCCCCCATCTCCAAGCCGAAGACCCGATAACGCAGGGCCTGGGCCTCTCGCACTTCGTCCTCGGACGAGGCGAGCTCGACGAACAGGCGTTCGCCGCGCTTCGCGGCCAATACGGGAGCGGTAACGACCATCACGGAACCTCGTAGACCCAGTGGAAACCAGCGCGCTAGTCTAGGTGACGAGTATTGCGACCAGGTGTGGACTGGATGACGGCCCGGTGACTAGGGAGACTAGGGCGCCGCCGCAACCGGGCTTAGTCCCTCAGGGAGAGGACGGCCCAGCCCCGCGCCTGCGCCTCGGCGCGTAGCAGCGGATCCGGATCGACGGCGACCGGGCGCTCGACCCGTAACAGCAGGGGCAGATCGTTGTGGGAGTCGCTGTAGAAGCTGCTGCCGGCCAGGTCCTGGCCGCTCACCGCGAGCCAGTCATTGAGTCGCTGGACCTTACCCTCGCGAAAGGCGGGGGTGCCGGCGACCTCCCCCGTGTAGGACCCACCCCGCTCCTCCGGCTCGGTGGCGATGAGGTGCGGTACGCCGAAGGCTGCGGCGATGGGTGCGGTGACGAAGGCATTGGTCGCCGTGACGATCAGCAAGGTGTCCCCCTGGGCGCGATGGGCCTCGATCAGCGCACGGGCGGCGGGCAGCATGATGGGCTCGATCCGCTCGCGCAGGAACTCCGCCCGCAGGGACTCCATCAGGGCCCTTGGGTGGTCTCGTAGGGGCCTCAGGGCAAACCGCAGGAAGGCGTGGATGTCCAGGGTGCCTTCCCGGTATTCCCGGTAGAAGCGTTCGTTCGCCCGGGCGTAGAGGTCCCCATCCACCAGACCGCGGACGACCAGGAACTGGCCCCACAGGTAGTCAGAGTCGCCGGCGAGCAGGGTGTTGTCTAGGTCAAAGATCGCCAATGCCATGGGGTCGATACGCCTGTGGGCTTCCGGTGCGACGCGGGCAGCCCCAAGCCGCTCCAAGTGGCGCCGGCCCTGATGGTCCCGCCTGCATAATCGAGATGCAAGCCTACATGGGCTTCCCTATGCCTGCTCGAGTCAGGCCGGATCGAGGGCCGGCCCGAGGCGGGGAAAGCCGTTTGATGGCAACCGTTTATAAGTGGCCCCTCGCTTGCCGGTCACAATCCGCTGTGGAAGAATGCAAGGCGTTGAATGCCAGGGCCCGGTGTCGTGATTGATCGCGATGGTTTCCGCCCCAACGTGGGCATCATCCTGAGTAACCGGGAGCGTCGGCTCTTCTGGGGCCGGCGGGTGGGTCAGAATGCCTGGCAGTTTCCCCAGGGGGGTATCCACTGCGACGAATCCCCCGAGCAGGCCATGTATCGGGAGCTGGAGGAGGAGGTCGGGCTCCAGCCCCACCAGGTCACCATCCTAGGCTACACGCAGGGCTGGTTGCGCTACCACCTGCCCAAGCGCTTCATCCGCCGCCACTGCGGTCCCACCTGCATCGGCCAGAAGCAGGTCTGGTTCATGCTGCGGGTCGATTGCGGGGAGGACGCCTTCTGCCTCGACAAGACCCCGAAGCCCGAGTTCGACGCCTGGCGCTGGGTACGCTACTGGCAGCCCCTCTCGGAGGTGGTGTATTTCAAGCGGCACGTCTACGAGCTGGCCTTGAAGGAGCTTGCCCCTGTGCTCTACCCGGAGGGGGCGCCGGAGCGGCAGGAGCCCCACCCGCGCGCCGCCGGCTTCCTGGGTCAGCGGCAACGCTGACAGTGTGCCGCGGGTTGCTGCCCGGCGGCGCTCGGCCGCCTGAGCCCACGACCGACGAAGGGCCGCTCCCCGCTTTTTGCCTGGACGCGGTATCCCCATGAATGGCATGCTCGAATTCCTGCGGCGGATCGTCAACGAGGTCGACAACGCCCCGGATCTCGAGCAAGCCCTGGCGGTCATCGTGGGGCGGGTCAAGGAGGCGGTGGGGGCGGACGTCTGCTCGGTCTACCTCAACGACTACGAGAACCGGCGCCACGTCCTCCAAGCGACCGACGGCCTGCGCCCCGAGGCGGTGGGGCGTGTGCGCATCGAGCTCGGCCGCGGTCTGGTGGGCCTGGTGACGGAGCGCGCCGAGCCGATCAACCTGGACGACGCTAACGCGCACCCCCGCTATCTCTGTATGACCGACACGGGCGAGCGGCGCTATCACGGCTTCCTCGGCGCCCCCATCATCCAGAATCGCAAGGTGCTGGGGGTGCTGGTGCTGCGCCAGCGGGAGAAGCGACACTTCGCGGAGGACGAGGTGACCTTCGTGGTCACCCTGGCCTCTCAGCTCGCCGGGGCCATCACCTATGCCCGCACCAGCGGGGAGCTGGCGCGCCTCCAGGACGAGGGGATCCCCCAGCGCTTCCTGCCCGGGCTCGCGGCCTCCCCGGGGATCGGGCTCGGCACCGCGGTGGTGGTCTACCCACCCGCGGATCTGAACGCCATCCCGGACCGCAAGGTTGAGGATCCCGAGTCGGAGGCCGACAGCTTCCGCAGCGCCGTGCAGGACGTGGCCGAGGACCTGGACCGCTTCGACGTGCGCACCCAGCCCCACCTGAGCGCCGAGGACCTGGCCCTGTTCGACGCTTGGCGGCTGATGCTGGAGAGCGACACCCTGATCGACGGCACCCTGGCGCGCATCCGCGCCGGCAACTGGGCCCCCGGCGCCCTGCGCGAGACCATCGCCGAGCACGCGCGGGTCTTCGACGCCATGGACGACCCTTACCTGCGGGAACGGGGCTCGGACGTGCGAGATCTTGGCCGCTGCATCCTCATGCGCCTACAGAACCTCACCGCCTCCCCGGTCCAGTACCCGCTCCAGACAATCCTAGTGGGGGAGGAAATCTCCGCCATGCAGATCGCCGATGTCCCCCGGGAACGCTTGGCCGGTGTGATCTCCACCACCGGATCCGGCTCCTCCCACGTTGCGATCCTGGCCCGCGGCATGGGGGTGCCGGCGGTCATGGGGGTCTCGGACCTGCCGGTGAGCCGCGTCGAGGGCCGGGAGCTGGTGGCGGACGGCTATCGGGGCCGCATCTACGTGGGCCCGGGCCAAGCCGTGCGCGCCGAATATCAGCGGCTGGCGAAGGACGACCGGGCCCTATCTGACGAGCTTCAAACCCTAAAGGATCTGCCGGCGGAAACCACCGACGGCTACCAGATCCCGCTGTATCTCAACACCGGCCTGGTCTCCGAGCACCGCCCCATGGGGATCGAGGAATCCGCCGGGGTGGGGCTCTACCGCACCGAGCTGCCCTTCATCGTGCGCGACAGCTTCCCGGGGGAGGCGGCCCAGATGTCGAATTACCGGACTGTGCTGGAGCTCTTCTCCCCGCGGCCCGTCACCATCCGCACCCTGGACATCGGCGGTGACAAGCCCCTCCCCTATTTCCCGATGCACGAGGCCAACCCTTTTCTCGGGTGGCGCGGCATCCGCATCACCCTGGACCACCCGGAGATCTTCCTGACCCAGGTCCGGGCCATCCTGCGGGCCGCCGTCGGGCTCGACAACCTGCAGCTCCTGCTGCCCATGATCAGCACCGTCGCCGAGGTGGACGAGGCCCTGCTCCTGGTCCACCGGGCCCACGACGAGCTGCTCGAGGAGGGCTACCCGGTGCGCATGCCCCCGGTGGGCGTCATGATCGAGGTGCCGGCGGCGGTCTATCAGTCGGAGGCCCTGGCCCGGCGGGTGGACTTTCTCTCGGTCGGCACCAACGACCTCACCCAGTACCTGTTGGCCGTGGACCGCAACAATCCCCACGTCGCCAAGCTCTATGACGAGCTCCATCCGGCGGTGCTGCGGGCCCTGACTCAGATCCTGGTGGGGGCCCGGGTGCACGGGCGCGAGGTGAGCATCTGCGGCGAGATGGCCGGCGACCCCCTGGCGGCGGTGCTCCTGCTCGGCATGGGGGTGCACAGCCTGAGCATGGGCGCGGGCAGCCTGCTGCGGGTCAAGCGGGTGATCCGCAG
>JBGSUY010000159.1:0-12328 GCA_041753195.1 Chromatiaceae bacterium | reverse complement strand
GCGGTGCGGCGGCTGGTGGAGCGCCAGAGCCGGCGCATGTTCGACGACGATCGGCTGGCGACGCTGCGCCTGGGAACCCTGCCGGAGTTTCTGCGCATGCACTGGGCGCAGCTCGGCGACCCCATCCACTTCGCCCGCTGGACGGCGCGCAAGTTGACGTCCCCGGCGGTGGAGGACCTGGGTGGCGCGTCCGCTCGGGAGGATGGGCTGGGAAGGGCGATGCTCGCGCCGGTTAAGGCGGTACGGCGGTTGGTCGAAGGCCAACACTAGTCGATGGCAGCGGGGATCGAGGTACCTGTACCGTTTCTGGACAACGGCCTGGTCCGCCTGGCCCGTGCGTTGCCGCCCGGTATCAAGCAGCGCGGGGCGCCGCGGGAAAGTGGGTGCCGAAGAAGGCGGTGGAGCCCCATTTGCCGCAAGAAATCATCTACCGTCCCAAGACCGGTTGGCGAGGCATTGGACGCGCTTTTGGCGAGGTGCCAGCATCTGCCAACAATCGGTCGCGCTTGCTGTCCGCTCCCAAGGTGGTCAGTCCACGTAGACCACCACGTACTGGGAGCCGGAGCGCTGGTAGTAGGTCCCGCCGCAGCTGTACAGGGAGGTGCCCTCGATGACCACGGTGCTGCAGCCACCCGGCAGCGTTGATGCATAGATGGCCGAGCGGCGGATGGTCCGGCGCGTGGTGCGGCGGGCGACCCCGGCGACGCTCCCGGGGGTCATGGGCCGGCCGACCACCGCTTGGGCCTCGCTGACAAAGACTCCGATAGGGAGCCAGCCATCCACGACCAGGGCGGCCGCGATCAGTCCGGCACCTAGGGCGATGGAGCGCAAATCGTGTCTCTTGGCCATCATTGTTTCCCCTCGATCAGCAGTCCGCCCATCACGTCGACCGGGAACGCCTCCAGTCGTTTGGCGCCTTCCGCCGGGACGAACTTGAAGCGATCGGCCTCGAGCGCCGGCTCGGTGTCCCAGTCGCGAAACCGCACCGAGTAGCTCGGGGCGCCGGTGATCCATTTGCTGGCGATGACGTATTTCATGGGCAGCGGACGGTCTCCGGTCTGGATCCAGATCTGCCAATCCACCTTGGCCGCGCGGAAGGCCAGGTGGTGGCACTCGACGCCGTTGACGTAGGCAGTCCCGTAATAGGTGCCGCCCGTCACGTCGGTCATCAGCCCCGGGAGTGGATCGGCATAGAAAAGATCCCCCGCCGGGGCGTCGAGACCCGTCTCGCTGCGCAGATGGGTGACCGCCTCGTCGATGGTCCCGGGGACCTCGAACTGGGTATAGACCTGGCGCCCCTTGCCGTGCAGGGTCAGCGTCTGGCCGTCGAAGAAGGCCTCGATGTCCACCAGGGGCCCTTGTCGATGGGCATAGAAGTGGTTGGGGCGCTCCACCGCCAGGCTCGCGGAGCTGCTGAGCTGCAGTTTCTGACCCGCGAGGTCGATGATCTCGTCATCCACGTCCCCCTTCACCGTGAAGGCATTGAGCCCCCCCAGATAGCTCGACATGGCGCGCAGGATCTTGTCCGCCTCCGCGTCCACGCCCTCTGCCGCGCTGGCGGTCGGGCCAACGAGGCCGACCCCGAGCGCGATCCCCCCGGCCAGGATCGCCCGGCGAACCGCGGTCGTCCTCAAGTACCACTGTATCATCAAGTCTCTCCCCTCGGTTGCACAACCAATCCCCGCCCCAGGCCTGCCCCCTTGGGGGCCAGCCTCCAGCGGGCGTGGTGATCACCCAGTATAGCCGTCGCCTCGTCCGCGGTCTTGACGGGGATGGTCAGCTCCTCGGGATTCACCAGCTCGAAGCCGGGGCGCAGCTCGGAGCGGCGCGCCCACTCGACCAGCTCGGCCCACATGTCGCCCGCGAAATGGTGACGCGGTAGCGCTCCCGCTTGGAGGGCTTCAGCCGGGTCAGGGTGCTCACGATGCCGCAAACGAGACGCCGGGGATCCGTCCCACCGCTCGGCGTCCTCCACACCCCTCCCGTGGAACACTCCCATTAGTCGACTTAGTCGACCTGGGGGAAGCGCGGCAAATGGAACCTGGCGAGGCGCTGCGACACTCTCCCTTTCCGATACCTGGCTGGCTGAGGTATCGTAGCGCCCAGGCGGCGCCCGAGCTCGTAAAGACCAGAGGACATCATGACCGGAGATCCCAAGACCGAGGGAACCCTCGTTGCCATCCTGGACCGTTTCGAGAGGTTCAGACTCCCTCGCGCCCTCGACATCAAGGCCAAGGTGGACCGCGGCGAGCGGCTCGACGATGCGGACATCGCGCACCTCGAGCTGGTCATGGCGGACGCCCAGGAGGTCAAGCGTTACGTGGACCAGCGGCCCGACCTGCAGGCGCTCTACAGTCGTGCCGTCGCCCTTTACGGCGAGATCACCAAGAAGGCGCTGGAGAACGAGCAGGCCTCTTAAGGGTCCCTGTCTCGACCACGTCAGGAGGCAGCGATGACCACGCTCCCTCCAGAAGCGCCGGATCGTTCCGCCCCGCGCCGCGGCCTGGTCGCCTGCGACTTTCTTTGATCCCGGGCCTGAGACGCCTAAGGCCCAACCAGGCCGGCGTATCCGCACGCCACCACCTGCCGGTTTTCATTCCGCGCTTTCGATCAATGGAGGGTTCCGGCCAGCCACAGGGCGCCTGGTCTAAACAACGTCGAGTAGCAGGATGATGTAAATCACTCCATCAGATCATGAAAACCCCAAAAAGACTCGAATCGCTGGTACGCGACGGGATCATCGATGAGGTGATCCGCCCGCTGAAGAGCGGAAAGGAGGCCGCGGTCTACGTGGTGCGCTGCGACGGTGCCGTCCGCTGCGCCAAGGTCTACAAGGAAGCAAACCAGCGGGGATTTCACAAACAGGCGTTGTATCGGGAAGGCCGCAGGGTGCGGAACAGTCGCCAGGCGCGGGCCATGGAAAGGGGCACGCGATTTGGGCGTCAGCAGCAGGAAGAGGTGTGGCAGAACGTCGAGGTCGATGCCCTATACCGCTTGGCCGCGGACGGCGTGCGTGTCCCCCAGCCCTACAATTATGTCGATGGCGTGCTGCTCATGGAGTTGGTGGTCGACGAGCACGGCAACGCGGCGCCAAGGCTCATCGATCTTGAGCTGACCGGGGCGCAGGCGCTGGAGTACCACGACCGGCTGGTCCATGACGTGGTCAAGATGCTGTGCGGCGGGCTCATCCACGGCGACCTGTCCGAGTTCAACATCCTGGTCGATGGAAAGGGGCCCGTCATCATCGATCTGCCCCAGGCCGTTGACGCGGCCGCGAACAATAATGCGGCCCGGATGCTGGAGCGGGACGTCGGAAATCTCGCCGCCTACCTTGGACGTTTCGCCCCCGAGTTGCTCGCCACCAGCTACGGCAAGGAGATATGGCACATCTACGAGAAGGGCAATCTGACGCCTGACCTCAAGCTCACCGGCCATTTCAAAGGCAGCCACAGGCAGGCCGATGTGGACAGCATCATGAGAGAGATCGACGATGCCCGCGAGGAGGCGCTCAGGCGCAAAAACGCGGCCTCTGTTACGTCTCCTGTGGGTAGGGGGTAGTCTCTTCCAGACCCTATTGATAAGAATCCCATTGTTGTTGCGCCGCAGGCGTTCTCAGGCAGGGACGGGGGTGGTGCGGCGCAGTGGGGGCAAGCTGGGGGCCACGCGCCCGGGGGAGAAACCGGGGACGGACAACGATCGGAGAAACCGGGGGCGGAGAAACCGGGGACGAGAAACCGGGGACGGACAACGATTGCGTGTATTTTCGCCACAAAGAAATGCCTAGGCCGCCGGTAAGAAGCGACCCCAGACCGCGTGCGCGGCTCCCAGGTAATCCGGCACGTTGATCCGGCGCGCGGTATGCGTCGCTTCACTCTTGCCCTTATGTGCTGTCGTAGCGCTCGCGCCTTTCATGATTGCTCAAGGAACAATGATGGAATTCAGGGCTAGCCAACTAACTGATTCAGCAGCAATAGAAAACCTTTTTGTTTCGGTGTTCTGCAATTCTGAAGGAGAAAAGGAAGGGGCCTTGATCGGCAAACTGGCGAAGGATCTGATTGCCAGTACCGACAGTCGTGATCTGTATGGATTTGTGGCTGTTGATGGGGAACAGGTGGTTGGCGCTCTATTCTTCAGTCGATTGACCTTCGAGAAGTATATAGATGCATTCATTTTGGCTCCTGTTGCAGTCCATACTGAATATCAAGGCATGGGCATAGGGCAGTCGCTGATCACTCATGGCCTTCGGGAAATGAAGAAAAAAGGTGTAAGGGTCGTGACCACATATGGGGACCCCGCCTTCTACTCTAAAGTTGGGTTCCATCCACTTTCGCAGGATATGATCGAGGCGCCGCATGAGCTTTCGCAACCAGAGGGATGGCTCGGGCAATCACTCTCGGAGGATTCATTAGAGCCAATCCCTGGTCGCTGTTCATGCGTGAAGGCATTAGAAAATCCAGCCTATTGGTAAGGAAAGAATGGTCGTCTAGGCCTGGGGTGTCCCCCCAAATCTACCCCCCCTAGCCCAAGCCACCAGCAGCGCCTCATTATCGTTTGCGACGCATTAGTAGAGCGGCACCAACGCGAGCGTCAAGTGGAAGTGACACTGTGCGTTACGCAGTTATGATCGAAAACGCGGAAGGCAACTATTCCGCGTATGTCCCCGACCTTCCCGGATGCTTTGCAAGGGGGGCCTCAGTCGAGGAGGTCGCAAAGGAAATCAAGGAGGCTATCGCCTTCCACCTGGAGGGCATGCTAGAAGAGGGAATAACACCTCCCGCCCCGCAAAGCCAGGTAGAGCACGGGGAAGTAGCCGCCTAAACAATGCCTGAAAGAAAATTCGGTTTTCTTCACAGATAGCGCAGCCAGACATAGCCGCTAGCGAGGACGATGCTGAGCAGCATCAGCGGGAAGGCCATGAGCATGAAGGGCACAAACTTGATGCGGTGCCCCGCGCGCTCGGCGAAGCCGGCCACGATCAGGTTGGCGCTCGCCCCCACGAGAGACCCATTGCCGCCGAGGCAGGCCCCCAAGGCCAGGGACCACCAGAGCGGCATCAGGTTGTCGGGCCCGCCGAAGGTGGGCGCCATGGCCTTGATCAGAGGGATGGTACTGGCCACGAAGGGGATGTTGTCCACGACCGCGGAGGCGACTGCCGAGCCCCACAGGATGACCATCGCGGTTATCCCCATGTCGCCGCCGGTGATAGACAACAGTTGGCTCGCCAGCAGGCTTAGGGCCCCGGTGACCTCCAGGCCGTGGACCACGATGAAGAGCCCGAGGAAGAAGAAGAGGGTCACCCATTCCACCTCGGTGAGGGCCGAGTGCACGGCGTGGGTCTGCTCCTCCGCGTTGCGCGGGTAGTTGTCCAGGAGGAGCAGCAACGCCGCCCCGAACAGGGCGATGGTGGACGGCTCCTGATGCAGGCCATGGGCGAAGACGAAGCCGAGGATGACCACAGCGAGCACCGATAGGGACTGAATTAGCACCCTCTGGTCGGTGATGGCCTCCGTCTCGTCGTACTCCATCACCCGGCGGCGGTCGTCGGGATGGGCATGGAGGCTACGGCCCCAGATGAGGTAGATGGGGATCAGGGTGACCGCCATGATGACGACCACTATTGGTGCCAAGTGGATGACGAAGTCGTTGAATGTGAAGCCCACCGCCGAGCCGATCATGATATTTGGCGGGTCGCCGATCAGGGTGGCCGTGCCGCCGATGTTGGCGGCAAAGATCTGGGCGAAAAGATAGGGGTAGGGGCTGACCTTCAGGGTCTCGGTGATCAGCAGCGTTACCGGGGCCACCAGCAGGACCGTGGTGACATTGTCCAGAAAGGCCGACAGCACCGCGGTGACCAGGGCGAGCATCACAAGAATACCCCAGGGGTCCGCATTGACCCTCTTTGCCGACCACACCGCCAGGTATTGGAAGACCCCGGATTTGCGGGTGATGGCGACGATGACCATCATCCCGGTCAAGAGCCCCAGGGTGTTGAAGTCCACTCCGGCGACGGCCTGTTTCTGGGTCAGGACGCCGGCGAGGACCATGACCCCGGCGGCGAGCATGGCGACGATGGCGCGGTTGATGCGCTCGGTCATCACCAGGATGTAGGTGATGGCGAAAACCGCGGTGGCGAACCACAGTGGGTCCAGGCCAAGAATCAGGCTCGGTGGGGCATCGACGTGCATCTAGATCTCCTGCGCCAGGATGGCCCGGCCGACGTCCCAATAAGAGACGACCCCCAACAGGCGGCGGTCCTTGGGATTAACCACTGGCACGCTGCGGCGGGTCTGGTACAGGACCAGCAGGGTCTCCAACAGCGGCGTGTCGGGCTCGATGACCGTGGCCTCATCGCTGAGACAGATGGTCACCGACTCGTCCTCGCACTCCCGGAGGCGACGGCGCAGATCCTTGAGGGTATCGGAGACAAAGGAAATGTCGGTGAGCCCATGCTCCATCAGTGCCGCCTTGGGCAGGACCAGGCGCAGCAGGCAATTGACCCCGAATACCCCCAGGTAGCAGCCGTCATCATCAACAATGGGGACATTGCGAAAGCGGTTCTGCATGATGTACCCGACACCCTTGCCGACAGTATCCGTGGCGGTAAGTACCGTAGGGTTGGGGTCCATGACATCTCGGGCGGTTTGTCCCGACATGGGCATTCTCCTAATGTGGTCGGCCGGGACGGTGCGCCGGCTCGTTCGGGGCGCTTAGGATACCCTGGGATGGGGACAGCAGGCTCTGCGCGGGTGCATGCAACCCCACCCTGCCGGCCGTGGCTGAATTCGACTTGGCCCTTCGGGGGCGCCCCCCAATCCGTTTGGTGCCCCATCGGCCGTCTGGTACTGTTGTCGGCGATCCTTTTGTCCCGCGAGTTGACCGAGGATGGATACATTACTGCGCCTCTCGGCGGTCATCGACAGGCTCAACCGCCGCATCGGGCGCGCCGCGATCTGGCTGGTCTTGGTCTGCGTCCTGCTCTCCGCGCTCACCGCTACCCTGCGCTATCTGCTCGACTGGGGCTCGAACGCCATGATCGAGGCCCAGTGGTTCCTGTTCGGGCTGGTGTTCCTGCTGTGCGCCCCCTGGACCCTCCAGGAGCAGGGGCATGTGCGGGTGGATATCCTCTACACGCGCCTCCCGCCCCGCACCCGGGTGTGGATCGACATCCTGGGGGGGATCCTGTTCCTCCTCCCGGTGAGCCTATTGATCGTCTGGGACGGCTGGGCCTATTTCCTGATCTCTTTCCGCCAGAACGAGGCGTCATTCAACCCCGGTGGGCTCTGGTGGTGGCCCATGAAGCTCGCGATCCCGGTGGCCTTCGCCCTGCTCGCGGCCCAGGGGGTCTCTGAGGTCATCAAAGGGGCTGCGTCCCTGATGGGGCAGAGGCCCCTGCCGTCCACCCCTGGGGGGCACTGAGATGGAGGCCTGGCTCGCCGCCAATCTGGCCCCGGTGATGTTCTCGACCCTGGTACTGTTCCTGCTCACCGGCTATCCCGTCGCCTTCTCGCTTGCCGCCGTGGGGATGCTGTTCGGCTTGATCGGGATCGAGCTGGGGCTGCTCACCCCGGCCCTGTTGCAGGCACTGCCGGACCGGGTGTTCGGCATCATGCGCAACGAGATCCTGCTCGCCGTGCCCTTCTTCACCTTCATGGGCCTGATCCTGGAGCGCAGCGGCATGGCCGAGGACCTCCTGGACACGGTGGGCCAGATCTTCGGCGGCGTGCGCGGCGGGCTCGCCTATGCGGTGATCTTCGTCGGCGCCCTGCTCGCCGCCACCACCGGTGTGGTGGCGGCCTCGGTGATCGCCATGGGGCTGATCTCGCTCCCCATCATGCTGCGCTACGGCTACCACAGACCCCTGGCGGCGGGGGTGATCGCGGCCAGCGGGACCCTGGCCCAGATCATCCCGCCCTCCCTGGTGCTGATCGTGATGGCCGACGTGCTGGGCCGCTCCGTGGGGGACATGTACAAGGGGGCGCTGATCCCCGGGCTCCTTCTCACCGGGTTCTACGCCCTCTACGTCTTCGCCAACACGGTGGTGCGTCCCGAGGCCCTGCCGCCCCTGCCGCCCGAGGCGCGGACGCTCCGTGGGCATGCCCTCGCCTTGCGGGTGCTGGTCGCCCTGATCCCGCCACTCACGCTTATCTTCCTGGTGCTCGGGACCATCTTCATCGGCTGGGCGACACCGACCGAGGGCGGCGCCATGGGGGCCGTGGGTGCCCTCATCCTCGCAGCGGCGAAGGGCCGCCTGACCCTGGACGTGCTGGTCCAGGCCATGGCCAGGACCGCGAAGATCACCAGCTTCGTGGTCTTCATCCTGGTCGGCTCCAGCGTCTTCAGCCTGACCTTCCGGGGGGTGAACGGGGATCTCTGGGTGGAGCACCTGCTGACCGGTCTGCCCGGCGGGGCCCTGGGATTCCTGATCTTCGTGAACCTGCTGGTGTTCGTGCTGGCCTTCTTCCTGGACTTCTTCGAGATCGCCTTCATCATCCTGCCGCTGCTGGCCCCGGTGGCCGCGAAGCTCGGAATCGACCTCGTGTGGTTCGGGGTGCTGATCGGGGTCAATCTGCAGACCAGCTTCATGCACCCGCCATTCGGGTTTGCGCTCTTCTATCTGCGCTCGGTCGCCCCGCCCCAGGTGCGCACCACGGACATCTACTGGGGCGCGGTGCCCTTCTTGGGCATCCAGGTGCTCATGGTGGCCCTGATCGTCACTTTCCCCCAGATGGTGAACTGGGGGCTGGATGCGCCGGCCGCCAGCGGCACCCCGACCGAGGTCACCATCCCGGATCAAGGGGGGGGATCCAGCCTGCTCGACAGCCAGGACTTCAACTTCGATGGGCCTCCGGTCGCACCGCTTGAAGGCACAGGGCAGTGAGGTAAGAGCCCCGAGGGCGGAGGGCGATAGCGAGGGCCGAGGGCAACGAGCGTTCTCCCCGGCGGAAAGGGCCAAGGGCCCGAGCAGGGCCCCTCCTCCGTGTCTCCTGTGGCCCTTTCCTCCGCCGCTATTTCTTTCGCCGCACCGCCTGCAGGAAATTGGTCATGGACGACTCGGCCACCCCCCACCACGCATCGCTGGTCTGCTGGAAGCTGTGGATGGAGTCGTAGAGCCCCTTGAAGGTGGGGTTCTTGGCCGACTCCGCCGCGAAGATATCGAGGGCCAGCTCGTGGGCCTTGAGCAGGACGTCGTCCGGGAAGCGCTTGATCTGGGCCCCGTTCTGGAGCAGCCGCTGCATGGCGGGGGGATTCTTGGCGTCGTAGGCGGCGAGCATGGTCAGGTGGGCGTCCTGAGCTGCCGACTGGAAGGCCGCCTGGTAGGCGGTGGGTAGCGACTCCCACTGGGTCTTGTTGACATAGAAGGTCAGCTGGGTCCCCGGCTCCCACCAGCCCGGGTAGTAGTAATACTTCGCGACCTTGTAGAAGCCGAGCTTCTCGTCGTCATAGGGGACGGTCCACTCGGCCGCGTCGATGGCCCCGCGCTCCAGGGCCGGATAGATCTCGCCGCCGGGCAGGGACTGGGGCACCGCGCCCATGCGGGAGAAGATCTCGGCGCCGAACCCGGGGATGCGGATCTTGAGCCCCTGGATGTCCGCCAGGGACTTGATCTCCTTGCGATACCAGCCGCCCATCTGGGCACCAGTGCTGCCACCCGGGAAGTTGACGATGTTGTACTGGGCAAACATAGCGCGCAGCAGCTCCATGCCGCCCCCAAAGAAGATCCAGGCGGTGAGCTGGCGGGAGTTGAGCCCGAAGGGACAGGTGGTATCGAGCGCCAGGGCCTTGTCCTTGCCGTAGTAGTAGTAGGAGGCGGTGTGACCGCACTCCACGGTGTTTTGCTGCACCGCATCCAGGACGCCGAAGGGCGGGACTATCTCGCCGCCGGCGAAGACCCGGATCTCGAAGCGGCCATCTGTGAGCTCGGCCACCCGTTTGGCCAGGGTCTCGGCCCCTCCGTAGATGGTATCTAGGCTCTTGGGGAAACTGGAGGCCATGCGCCACTTGATGGCCGGGCCCTCGGCCCGGGCCGGCAAGGCGAGGCCCGCCGTGGCGGCCCCGGTGCCGGCAAACTTCAGAAATTCGCGTCTCTGCATGCAGTCCTCCCGCAGGGTGATTGGTTGTAGAGGGCAGGATCCCCTGCCCCGGTGCCAGACTCCGGCGCGCCGGATTGTACCCGGATCGGCCGGCGACCTCGGGCGCGTCGGGCGACCCATCCGCCGCAGGACGCGACTGAGGGCGCGAGTCGCGCGACTGTCGCCTCCCGATAGAGACCTGCTCAGCCCTCCAGAGTCACTGGGGGGACGAGCCCGGGCGGTTTGATCGCGAGGACGAAGCAGCCAACCTGCTGAAGGATCGACTCCGCATGTTCTGCAATCGCTTCATCTGTTCTGCCTCAGCGTGTTCTGCCTAGGCGCAACGTTCCACGGCGCCGAGGGAGGCCCCTGCGTCCAGCATCTCCGAACGCCCCTATCCAGAAGGCCCTTCCTCGCGTACCGGCGCATAGCCCTCGTCCCTGACACCTTGGATCATAAGCTCGGCGTTCTCATGGGAGGCCCCCACCATTTCCAGGGTCGCCGCTCCGAGACGCAGACTCGCCTCGACGGCCTCCGGATAGGCCTGGGTCGCGCCTGCCTCGAGTAGCCGGGCGCTTTGCTCCAGGTCGCGTGCGCGGGCGATGATGGGTACCTTGGGGTACATGCTTCGAAGAAATGAGACCGCCCGTTGCGCGATGTCCGGATCGTCGATGGTGACCAGGATCAAGGCCGCTCGTTCCGCGCTCGCCGCCGTGAACAGGCCGGCGTCGGAGATGTCACCGTAGAGCACGCGGTGACCGTCGGACCTCCCTTGGATCACCCGCGCGAGGTCGATGTCATAGGCCACGAACGGGACCTCACTCGCAGTCAGCAGGGTGGCAACGGTGTGCCCGACGCGGCCATAGCCGCAGACGATAACGTGATCCTGCAAGGAGCTGGGCTCGAGGTCGGCGCGCCACGCCGCGTGCCCCGCGGGTTCCGGAGCCCGCGCCACGAGCCGAGACGCCAGCGCATGGTTGTAGCGGATGAGAAGGGGCGCAATGATCATGGAGAGCAGGACGGACATCAGAACGACCTGCTCCGTCTGCCCACCGATCACCTCTGCCTCAAATCCGATCGCGAGCAACGCGAAGCCGAACTCGCCGCCCACGGCGAGCAGCAGCGCGCTGCGCCAGGCGGTCAACGGGTCGACCCCGGAGAGACGAACGATCGGGGCCACCAGCAGGGTCTTGGTGACCAGAAGGACCAGGGCGCCCGTCAGGGCAAGATGCCAGATCTCGGGCAGGGCGGAGAGCTCGAAGAGCATGCCGATGCCGATGAAGAAGAGCCCAAGCAAGACATCGCGAAAGGGCCGAATCGCGGACTCGATCTGATGCCTGAACTCGGTGTCGCCGAGCATCATGCCCGCCAGGAAGGCACCGAAGGCCATCGAGAGGCCGAGGCTGCTCGTGACCCAGGCCGCTGCAAGCGAGACGAAGAGGACCGTGAGGGTGAACAGCTCCGAGGAGCGGCGCGCGACGATGGCGTGGAACAAAGGACGCAACACCCACTGGCCGACGAAATAGACGAGGGCGAGGGCCAAGGCCGCCTTCAGGATCGCCCAGCCGAGAGAGAGGGCCACCGCGTCGGCGCTCGCCGCTTGTCCAAGGACCGGGATGATGATGACGAAGGGAACGGCGGTGACGTCCTGGAACACCGACATGGCCAGGCCAAGACGGCCGTGACGGCTGTGCTCCTCGCGCTGCTCCTCCAGCTGCCTGCTGATGATGGTCGTGGAGGACTGCGCGAAGACCGCGCCAACCACGAAGGCCGCCGCCGGAGGCAGTCCAACCAACCACGCCAACAGGCCGACCACTGACGTGGTCAGGGCCACCTGAGCGGTACCCAGGCCAAAGACCGTGTGCCGTAGGACCCGAAGCTGAGGGAGGGAGAAGCTCAGGCCGATCGTGAACAAGAGGAAGACGATCCCGTACTCGGCGAAGAGCTGGAGCTGATGACCCTCGATCACCGGACCCGGCGTGTAGGGGCCGAGGATGACCCCCACCAGAAGATAGCCCAGCACCGGCGGGCTACGCAGGCGCTGAAACAGAGCCACCACGGCGACCGCCGCGCCGAGTAAAAGCAGGAGCTGCACGAGGGGTTGGTCAGTCGTCGGTTGTTAGCGCTCAGATTATCTCACCGCTGAATTCTCACGCTTTTTCGCGACTAATCCGGTGGGAATTCCCGGTTTGAAGGGGCTGGTGGGAGAGCGGTGGAAGACGGAGTAAAGCGGGAGGGGGGTGGTCGCTGTGGAGTTG
>JBGSUY010000158.1:0-1670 GCA_041753195.1 Chromatiaceae bacterium | reverse complement strand
CGCCAGAGCACGTTGTCGGCGCCGGTAGTGGTCGTCCCCCGCAGGGGGGCGTGCTCCAGGATCGGGCTCGTGGCGAGCGCGGGGGCCGGGCGCAGCACGTCCGGGGAGCTGATCTTCTCGTCGATGAAGTCCCCGCCCTGCAGGCGTCCCGCCAAATGGGTGGCGGTGATGGCGCTGCCGTAGATCAGCATCAGGCTGATCGCCGGGGTGCTCGCCGCCAGCAGGCCGCCGGTGGCCAGGTAGTCCTGGAGCAGGAAGTCCAGCTTGTACAGGGAGAGGATCGAGGGGACGTCCAGATTGGCGATGTTTTGCAGGGCATCCAGGTCGCGGGCGATGGCCATGTGCAGATACAGGTTGATGATGGCCATGATCGGCATCCAGAGCTGGATCCACAGGGCGAAGAGCAGGTACTTGCCGGTCATGGCGATCCCGGCCGGACCCAATGCGATGGTGAAGGCCATGAGCGGGGTGATGGCGAAGATCAGCCCCTCGAAGAAGGTCATCATGGGGCGCACGATGCGCGTGAAGAGCGTCTGCTCCGCCGCCCACTGGGCGTTGCGCTGCTGGGCCGCCTGCTCGGTGGTGGCCGCCAGCTCCCACTGGCCGAGGTTCTCGTGGGTCTGCACGATGCCCTTCTCGAGAAAACCCACCATGGCCGTCATGACCATGTAGTTCTGGGCGTCCACCCCGGCGCCGGCGATGGCGTCCAGGGCGAACTGGACCTTGTTGGTCACGTCCCCCGGGGCGGCGAGGCGCATCTGGGCCTGCAGGTTGCTCACCAGGGCCGGGGCGAACTCGACGGCGGTGTATTCCGAGAGCGCGGTCCAGGCCGCGTCGCAGGGCAGGAGCTGCGGGGCACCCCCCAGCAGCAGCTCGGTGGTGGGGACGTTGAGGTCGCTGCGAAGCGCGGTGTCCCAGCTCGGATCGCGCAGGATGTCGTCGATGGAGCGGGTGCCGATGTCGACCTCGTAGAGGGTGCAGTCGGCGACATAGTTGATGAAGGAGCGCTCGATGTCGGCGCCGGGCGTGGGGCTGTTGGCGCTGCCCAAGGCAATGCGCGAGAGGGTGCCCTTGCGCACGCTCATGAGGGTCTGCAGGGGATCGGCGAAGCCGGTGTCGGTCATGGCCGGGGTGGCGAAGGCCTGCTCGAAGAGCCGGGACACCCCGTAGCCCACGTTGGACATCAGCGAGCCCACGGCGGCCGGTCCCAGGGGGACGTTGTCCACCACCCGCACCGCCCCCGAGTAGGCGTCCTCGATAGCGACCCGGGCGGTGGGGCCGAACATCAGGGCATAGAGGAGCCAGGCGAGGAGGATGTTCTGGAAGCGGATGCCCCGTCCGCCCTGGAGGATGCCCTGGAACAGGACCAGGAGCACGCCTAGGAGAAAGCCTACGCCGGCGAGCTGGCGGAAGTCCCCGGTGCCGCTGATCATGGCCACGGCGTTGAGGATGGCGGCCAGGTAGGCCGAGTCGCCGATGGAGTAGATCTCCCACATGGCGCTACGCCTCGCTTACTGCTGGGTGGCGGGTGTTAGCGCTCAGATTATCTCACCGCTGAATTCTCACGCTTTTTCGCGACTAATCCGGTGGGAATTCCCGGTTTGAAGGGGCTGGTGGGAGAGCGGTGGAAGACGGAGTAAAGCGGGAGGGGGGTGGTCGCTGTGGAGTTG
>JBGSUY010000157.1:0-7513 GCA_041753195.1 Chromatiaceae bacterium | reverse complement strand
GCCCTGCGCGAGCGGTCGCCACCCGCGCCTGCGGCCGGCGCGATCTGGACCGAGCCCGAGACCGGCATGGAATTTGTCTGGGTGCCCGCGGGGTGCTTCCAGATGGGCAGCGAGGAGAGGAGTGGGGACGAGCAGCCGGTGCACCAAGTCTGTGTGGACGGCTTCTGGCTGGGCAAATACGAGGTGACCCAGGGCCAATGGCGGCGGGTCATGGGCGAGAACCCCTCGCGCTTCCAGAAGGGCGATGATTACCCCGTGGAGAACGTGTCCTGGAAGGATGCCCAGGCCTTCATTGCCAAGCTCAATGCCCGTGGCGAGGGCGGTTTGCGCCTGCCGAGCGAGTCGGAATGGGAGTACGCCTGCCGCGGCGGCGGGCGGTCGGAGACCTACTGCGGGGGCGAGGACATCGACCATTTGGCCTGGTATTCGGGTAACAGCGATGGGTCAACGCATGCCGTTGGGGGCAAAGCGGCCAACGCCCTGGGTCTGCACGACATGAGCGGAAACGTCTGGGAGTGGGTGCAGGACTGCCACCAGGACAGCTACGCCGGTGCCCCTGGCGACGGCTCGGCCTGGGAGGAGAGCGACTGCGCCCGGCTCGTGGTTCGCGGCGGCGGCTGGATCAACGAACCGGGGAGGCTCCGGTCGGCCTTCCGCTTCTGGGGCAACCCGGATGCTGCGGGCGACGTCCTGGGTTTTCGCCTCGCCAGGACTCCTTAACCTCTGTTCTTCGCTCTTTGACCCTTTGCGGGGGTTCCAAGGGGGCAGAGCCCCCTTGGTCGCGCGCCGACTGCGGGCTCCTGGGCTCGGGGCACCGTCCCCGCTCGGGTGCGGGTGCGACGCGATCTCCTTGGCTCAGCCGGGTGCGGCGAAACGCGGGTCTATGGGGGATCCACAACAATCTGACGACTTCGTCCAGTCACTGCTACTCACCTTGCGAGGCTATCCCTCCATGCTTCGCCTGGGGTAGCTTAATGGCAATCTGACTCGACATTCAATTCGTTCTGCGCTGAGCCGCTGGCATCAACTTCGCCGCGTGGCCCCAAGGCTACGAAATGTACCTAATGGAATGGCCGTAGGAGGGGCGTGAGCCATATGGGACGTCGGCAACAGCTCCCGCCCCGTCATCTCACTTCAGGCTTCGGCACACCAGCTCGATGTTCCCGATGATCCCGCCGTCTGCGTCGCACTGGTGATTGCAGCTTCCGCGGTACCTGACCTTGATGCCCGTCACGTACTGGCCGTTAGGACACGTTGTCTCGCGGTTCGTCCAGATGTAGGCGGCGTCGCCGTAGCTGACGATGTTACTCTGGGGTCCCCAAGCGCTGCCGATCTGTTGGACTTCACCCCTGACCGCCGCAATCTTCGAGTCGATCAGCGGCAGATAAGCATTGTCCAAGAGTTTTGCGATCTCCTGCTGAATCTGTACCCTCACAGCCCCTGTATCATATTGCGGATCCCCCGTCGTTGCGCTGGAAGCGCGCCCCGCCCCTTCGGAGGTTTGCTCATTGGCAGGCTGCAAAGGCTGGCCGGCCTCGGACCCTGGCGGATTGCCGCTCACCTGGTCCGTCGGGGCACCTTTTTCTTCGCCTTCACACGCGGCGAGCGTGGTGAGCAAAGCGA
Organism: Chromatiaceae bacterium; assembly: GCA_041753195.1. Lineage (GTDB taxonomy): Bacteria > Pseudomonadota > Gammaproteobacteria > Chromatiales > Chromatiaceae > Thiodictyon. Next base: position 5,890 of record JBGSUY010000157.1, on the reverse strand, counting down.
GTGTCAGTAGGCTTCTCCGGAGCACCGTAGCCGTTCTCGGTTGCATGACTGCCCTCCATAAGGTGACTGTGAACTCGGCGTTGGGAGTGGGTAGTCGCCCCCGAGTGTGGTCGAGTAAACAACCCGCGACGAGCCATAACCTCGTCCTGGTATCCCGCGGGCGCCTGCCCCAAGGCTTAGGCCCCAGCGAGTATAAACGCCATGGGGGGATCGCGGCCACTGGATAGGTCGGGGCCGATTCGAGAAGGCGCTTCCGGTCTCCCGCGCTGCGTTGACCTCCTGCTGTACAGGAGCGGAGGCACTAATTCAGAAGCTCCCGCAATCCGAGATGGAATTCGGTGTTGCCGAGAGAGGGATCGAGAAGTGCCTCGAGGTCTTCTTCGCTGACAGGGACGTCGAGGGATGGGACACCGGCGCGATCCCCTCGCCGCTGGTGATTGGGATTGGGCGAGTCTGATTCGGGTCGACTTCTCCATGTAAACGTTCGTCTCTCCCCCTTGCCCTCTTTCCCCGGACGGGCGGGGAGCGAACGGTTGCGTCCCCCCCCCACGCGTTGAGGCTACACCCAACCGCTCCACTTGTCGGCCCACTTCTCCGTGTAGAACTGGTGGTGGTTGCCCGGCTTCGAGATCGCGCTGATGAGGCTCGGGATTGCGATGACGAAGATGTAGAACGGGCCGAGGATGCGGTTCTGCCAGGTATGGCCGTACTCGTGAGTCCAATCGGTGAAGCCGCTGTAACCGGTCAGGATGGGCCCGAGTGAGAAGGCGCCGCCCCAGCTATCCATGTATTTTGGGGCGACGACCTTGGCATACTTGCCCCACCTGGGGCGCACCTCCCCGCCGAGGACGGGCATGATGAGACCCGTCAGCAGCCCAAGAGCGGTCCCTATAATCCCCCAGGTGAGGTCGAGCCAGAACCAGGGCTGGATCAGGACCGCGAGCAGCAACAGGATAGGGCTCACGATGAGGTTGGGAATATAACCGATGATGGTGCCAAGCACGTTTCCGAGTTTGTCCTGGAAGAAGCTAAGCATGGGGTTCCTCCGTTTCGCTATTCGACGGTGACTCTGTTCTGTTCCACAAACCACTGCTCCACGACCGTGGGCATGAGCCCTCCTCTGGTATGCAGGGCCGCGCCTAGGATTTCTTCGAGGGCGCTTGGAGGCGACTTCAGGCTCCTGGATCCACGGTACTCCACCAGGCCAGTGCGCACGAAGACATTGACATCGACGGGCGATTTGGAGGCGATGAATTTGAACCAGTCCTCGTCTCCCGACTCCACTTTCCACCTGGCGTAATCGAGGACCCGCTCTTCGCCCGGCTTGATGTTCGGGTATTCCTGGCGTGCGTCCACGTCTGGATTCGGATAGATGACATTGACCGCCAGGTTCTTGGAGATGTTGAGCACATAGGCGTAGAGGTTCGAGGTGCTCTTGTTCTCAACCCGGAACTCGAGAATATCGTCGTTCTGAAGCCGGAGGTTCGCCAGCTCGGCCAGCGCGACCTGGCTGAAAACGCGGTAGCGCTTGTCCTCGAGTCCCACGAGCGGCAATTCACGGCAGGGGTTGCCCTCGGTGCATGCGCTGGCCGGTGTTTCCCTCAATAGGGCTATAGCCAGGCTGATCTCCGGTCTCTTGCCGGGTCGTTCGTTCAGTCCGAATCGAATCACCTCCTGCCCGCGCAGATACGCCTTGAGATTCTCCCCAAGCTTCGTCACGCCCTCCTTCGGATCGCGCAGGCTGAGCTTCAGGCGCTCGTGAATCGGCTCGAAGCCTTGGTCGACGACCCAGACCTCGGGGTCGGCATCATCGAAGTATTGCGGCAGCGGGTCCCCGGCGGCTTTCCTAACATGCTCGCCCCCGACCTTGCGCGGTCGCAGCACGCAAACGATCATGTCGGCCGAACCGCTGGCCTTGGCCATTTCGAAGCCCTCGAGCTCGCCGAGGGAGCCTTGCAGCAGGTCAAAAAGGGAACGATCCCGGCTGCGTATTTCCAGGTCGATCTGCGCGCCCCCGCAGGAAGGATCGATGAACAAACGGTAGGGGTCGAATGCATAAGCGTGCCGGGTTTCGATCACCGGATCGCCTTTCGCGAAGTTGCCCTGCAGTACCTCTCCAACGCTGGTTGACGCATCGACCTGGGCGACCTTTAGCCGCGGGAGATCCTGGTTGGCTTGCTCGCCGCGGCGGAACAGACTGAACTCGGACCCCTCGGTCATGTTGGTTACGGCTCCGGCGGCAAGGGTCACGGTGCGACCGTCCTCACTGACACCGACGATCTGCACGGTTTGCGCCGGTTCCTGGAAGGCGCCTCCGAAGATCGCGCGATCGGCTTTGCCCGTTATCTGAGGAAACTGCCTCCGCGAGCCTTCGTCCGTCGTGACCAGGGCGTAGGCTCGGTCGAAGATGTCAGACCAGGTCTCCGAGGGCGAAGCCTTCTCCAAAGCCCTGGCCCAGTACCAGGTAAAACGCCCATAAATCCTTCCTTCGTCATTGCCGAGCTTCGGCCTGATCTCGATCGCCTCCTCGATATCGCGTGCGGCGCCGATCTTGATTCCGCGGCGGTCGCCCTCGCAGCTCAGGGCAGCCTTGGACAGCGGGTGCCTGCCCTTGTACTGACTTGCCGAGCGCACGCCGTCCACCTCGCCGCGGAACACGGTGCCGGAGTGGCAGGAGTCGGAGACGAAGACATAGTTGTCGGTATCCAGAGTGGTGAGCCATCCGTTGATCTCGTCATCCAGCACGTCGTAGTTGTTCAGATCCTCCGCCCCCGAGTAAGCCTTGGAGCGTGCCCCATAACTGACCCAGGTCTGGTCGAGCTCCTCTCGATCACACTGCTTCGCCTTGTCCTCGTTGTCGAACTGCGCGCCGTGGCCTGAGTAGTGGATGTAGACGAAGTCGCAAGCCGATTCCCGTGCTGCCAGGTCCTTGAAGGCCTTCTCGATCCCTACATGGGTTGCCTCCTCGTCGGTGATCGCGATGATGTTCCGCTCGGGTATCGTGAAGCGTTGTTGGAGCAGGCCCTTCATTAGGGCCGTGTCGTTTGCCGGGCCCTTTAGGTCCCGTTCACCTGAAGGCTCGTAATCGTTGATACCAATCAGGAGTGCGTAGGCCGCGCGGGCCTCGCAGGCGGCCTGGGCAGTCCCAGCACTCACGCAAAGCGCCAAGAGAGGAGAGACGACTCGGCTGATAGCGGAAACTGGAAATGGCATGAGGGCCCTCCGAGTGTTCGCAGATCGCGATGGTGCGCCCACATCCCACTTCCTGTGAGAGAGCATCCGTTTGTTTCGAGCTACAGGCGCAAGCATAGTTCGAAGCACCCGTCTTTCCAATAGGGCCATAGATAACGCATCCATCCGCTTAGGGTTCGGGCCCCTCCGACGTTTTGGGGAAGGGCCAACTATACTGCGGGAGGGCGGGAAGAGCGTTCGATGGGGTCTTGCCTCCCGAGGGACCTTCCGGGGCCCTCCGGTATCCCGCGGGGGCGGAGGTTTGGTTGATCCGGCGCGCGCCCCGACAGGTCCTGGCACCTTCGTGGCAGAGCGGTAAGTCCCTGAATATTCCCGGCGTAACTCCACGACTGTCACTTCAGGAGAAGAGCATGAAGGCCGATGTCCCTGACAAGCACACTACACGCAGAGACCGCTTCCGGACCGTCCTTGCCGCGGTCGTCGCCGCGGCTTTGTTGGGCTCCCTCGCAGCCGAGTGCGGCGCGAGTCCGGTACCGGGCGACCCGGTCCTAGCGCGAATTCCGGTCGGTATGGCAGAGAATGAGATCGGCGTGATTGCGGACGTCCCCAACCTCGAGCCCCGGGGACCAGCGGCGATCACGGTCAATCCCGACACGGCGGACATCTTCGTGCTCGATGCGGTTAATGGACGTTTGGTGCAGGTGGTGCCGGCCGCATCCGGCGCGGCGTCGCTGGCCTACGTCGATTTGGCTAGCGAAGACGCGTCGAAGAACGTTGAGTACGCAACCGACCTCGTGTTTGCCAACGGCGCGCTGTACGTGCTGGATGCCGCGGGCCGCAAGGTGGTGAAGTTCAATCCCGAGGGCGAGTGGTTGGAGACCTTCGAAATCAAGAATCCGGACATCCAGACTGGCGGGTCGGCGACCCTTGTGGTGCTGGCCAATGACGACATCCGCATCCGCGAGGCAGGGGTCTCGGATCTGCCCATTGATCCCGCTGCCGGGCGGGGAGCACCGACAGACAAAGACGCCCTAGCGACGGCGCGCGGGGCCGGGGTGGTCAGCAGCAAGCCCCAGTGGAACGAGAACGGGAGCTCGGTGCAGTTGTCTCTGGAGTCCGCAGGCGACGGCCGGGCTATATCGCAGACCATCGACGTCAAGAGCCAGGAAGCCCTCGCCTCGGTTGAGCTGGTCGGTGTCGACTCGCGCGGACGTTACTACGTGCTCGCCTCCGAGCTCGACGAAGAGGACCGGATCCACACGGCGCTCGCCCGATATTCATCATCCGGCGAGTTGGAGGGCGTCGCGGATATCCCGGTGGGTGATGTCGTCTACCTGCCGAATCGCTTCGTGGCGATTGACAACAGGGGCACGGCCTACTTCCTGCAGCCGCTCTCTACGGAGGTTTTGATCGTCGAGCTCCCGTTCGAGCCGCGTGGGAATCTGTCCCCACCGGAAGGGGCGGTCTACGAGCCGAGGAGCCGCGAGACGGCGCTTGTCGTGGACGAGGGCTTCGTGGCGGCCGTTGAAGAGGCGGCGAAGGACGAGCCCTACGAGGTGCCAAAGGGCAAGATCTCGCGCGAGCAGATCCTGAAGAATGCGTATGCCTTCTTGAACATCGAGTGGACCCTAAGCCCGGGGAATTACGGAAGTAATGCAGACAACACCTGCAGCGCCCCTGGCAATTGGCGGCGGCCCAAGCGCTTGGATGGCAAGCTCGGAAAGACCGTCAAAGCAGCACCCTATAAGTGGGGCGGTTATCAGTCCCGCAGCTCGATCGAGGAGAAGCTCAGTCAAGGCCTCGTGGCCGGAGATGTCTGCACCTGTCGCTCGGAAAGCCGCAACTATTGCATCAGCTCTGGAACGACGGGGGTCGACTGCTCGGGCTTCGTGTCTCAGTCCCTTCAGGAGAAGTACCACACGACCACCGGGATGTCGGCGATCACCAAGCCCCTGGCAGGACTTCGAAGCCTCAAAGGCGGCGATATCCTCAACCGGGCGGGCAGTCATGTGAGGCTCGTTTCGAAGGATGCGCCGGAGTCTGGACCCTTGGTGATCAAGACCATCGAGTCGGCCGTGAGCTGCGGTGGTGTCTGTGAAGCCACGTACACGGCCGTTCAACTCGCGAAATACAAGCCGCTGCGATACAAGCACGTCCAGGAGACGAGCCAGGCGACGAGCCAGGAAACACCACCGGCAACGCGGCCACAGGCCCCGCCGCCGGCCAGGCACGAACCGCCGCCGGCATCAAGCCAAGAAGCGTCCGCAGACAAGGTCCGCGATGACGCACCCATCGGGTCAGACTTGCTCGACCAAGTTCAGGGTTGGCTCGACCAACTCAAGAAACAGTTTGGCGGCCAGGGTTCGGATTCCAGGTGAAGGAGGCACCGATCGACGGGCATTCCACGCGGCACAGGCTGTGCCGCGATTGCTCGCTCGCCATCGATATCTGCCGCCGGTCAGGCGAGGGTCCCTCTCACACGGATGACTCCAATCCCAAGTTGGTGAACGGAGCCGGGGCGAAGCGACAGGATTCGCGCGTCGGCAAGGGGAGCGCGTAATCGGCTAGAAGACATGACCAAGACGTTCATCACCCTCTGGCTCTGCCTGGTGTTAGGTAATTTGGCTCCGGCCTGGGCGGAAACCGGTACGTCGGCGCCCGCGGCCGGGGCGGACCCGGCCCGGGCCGCCGCCGAGGA
>JBGSUY010000156.1:0-2254 GCA_041753195.1 Chromatiaceae bacterium | reverse complement strand
TGGGCAGGGTACTGGCCCACGGCGGCCGCTTCGCCCTCTACGGCCCCTTCCGCGTCGCCGGCCGTCACACCAGCGAGAGCAATGCCCGCTTCGACGCCGCGCTCCGCGCCCGGGACCCGCGCATGGGGGTCCGGGATCTGGAGGACCTGCGGCGCTGGGGCGAAGACGCCGGGCTCCGGCTGGCGGATGACGTCCCCATGCCGGTGAACAACCGGACGCTGATTTGGGAGAGAGTGGCGAGTGGCGAGTAGCGAGGGCCAGTGAAGGCTGACTTCTGAGCTCCTGTCTCGCAACTCGCTACTCGCTACTCGCCACTTCCCATGAAACCGAGCAAGGAGCCCGTCACCCAGGCCGTTCGCGTGCTGCGCGCGGCCGGCGTGGCCTTCCATGGGCACCTCTACCCCTACGTGGAGGGCGGCGGGACCACCCAGGTGGCCCGGGAGCTCGGGGTCGACGAGCACCAGGTCATCAAGACCCTGATCATGGAAGACGAGCGCGGCAACCCCCTGATCGTGCTCATGCACGGGGACCGCCAGGTCTCCACCCAGGCCCTGGCGCGCGCCATTGGGGTCAAGCGCATCGCCCCCTGCGACCCCAAGGTGGCGGACCGGCACTCCGGCTACCAGGTGGGCGGCACCTCTCCCTTCGGCACCCGCCACCGGATGCCCGTCTATTGCGAGGCCGGCATCGCGGCCCTCCCACGCATCTATATCAACGGCGGCAAACGGGGCTACATCCTCTCGCTCGCCACCGCCGATGCCCTGCGGCTGCTCACGCCGACCCTGGTGCCCATGGTGGCCTGAGTCCAAAATAGGGCCGCTACAGCTCAGATCGCCCGGCGGAGTCAGCCCCATGAAGGTCCCAGTCTGCGTCATCGTCGGCGCCGGTCCCGGAAACGGGGCGGCCTTTGCCCGCCAGTTCAGCCGCGCCGGCTATAAGGTCGCCCTGCTCGCACGCGGCCAGGAGGGCCTGGACGCGCTGGCCCGGGAGATCGCAGGCACCCGGGCCTACCCCTATGACGCGACGGACCCGGCGGATGCCGCCCGGGTCTTCGCCCGGATCCGCGACGAGCTGGGTCCACCCCAGACCCTGATCTACAACGCCTCCACCCGGGAGTTCGGCGATATCGATGCCACCGACCCGCAGGCCTACGAGCGAGCCTGGCGGGTCAACGCCTACGGCTGTCTCCTCGCCGCCCAGCAGGTGATCCCGGACATGCGCGCCTCCGGGTCGGGCAGCCTCATCGTCATCGGAGCCACCGCCTCGCTGAAGGGCGCCGCCGACTTCGTCGCCTTCGCCTCCGCCAAGGCCGCCTGTTAGCGCTCAGATTATCTCACCGCTGAATTCTCGCGCTTTTTCGCGACTGATCCGGTGGGAATTTCCGGTTTGAAGGGGCTGGTGGGAGAGCGGTGGAAGACGGAGTAAAGCGGGAGGGGGGTGGCCGCTGTGGAGTTGGCCGCGAGCCAGGGAGGCCAGGGAGGCCAGGGAGGGCGCGACGGGGGAGTCTGGTGGCGCGGCCACCGCGGCAGGCGCTGGCCCACCGCGGTGGTCAGCGGGTGCGTCAGAAGGGCAGTTCGTCGTCTGGATCGAACAGATCGAGCTGGGGATCGGTATCGGTGTTGAGCAGCGGGTCGACCAGGGGCAGCAGCTCGGCCTCGTAGCGCTGCCAGATCGCGTCGGTGAGCGCGTTGAGCAAGGCAAACACCGCCAGGGCCTGCTGGGGCGTCCAGTGCTCAGGCACGGGCAGATGGAAGCGTTCGGGCAACTGGATCATGGGGCCACCTCCTCGCGGGCGGTTTGGACATGCTCGGGGCTGACGGTGCGGGCCTGGCTCAAGGCGGCGCTGGTGAGCGCATAGTGGGCCAGGCGGTTGACCTTGCGCGGCATCCCCTGGGTGGCCTGGAACAGCGCCTCCACCGCGGGCGGCTCAAAGAGCGGCAGCTCACAGCCGGCCAGGCGCAGGCGATGGGTCAGATACGCGGGCAGCTCCTCGCGGGTGAGGCCGGCCAAGTGATAGCGCACCACGATGCGCTGGGTGAGCGACTCATGCACCGCCATCGCCAGACGCCGGCGCAGCTCCGTGAGCCCCACCAGCAAGAGACACAGCCGGTTCTCCGAATCCATCTGGTAATTGGTCAGCAGCCGCAGATCCTCCAACACCTCGTTTCTGAGGTGATGGGCCTCGTCCACGATCAACACCGGGCGCTGGCGCGCCTCCAGGCTCAGGCGGGTGATCTCGCTGCGGATCACGCGG
>JBGSUY010000155.1:0-5019 GCA_041753195.1 Chromatiaceae bacterium | reverse complement strand
CGGCCTCGCCCTGGGCATCGTCGGCTACGGTGAGCTGGGGCAAGCCGTCGCCCGGGTGGCCCAGTGCCTGGGCATGGAGGTCCTGATCGCCCAGAGGCCCGGCAGCGACCGCCACTCGGACCGGCTGCCCCTGGTGGAGCTCATCCCCCGCGTCGACGTGCTGTCACTGCACTGTCCCCTGACCCCGGAGACGCGCGGTCTCATCGGCGCGCCCGAGCTCGCCCTCATGAGACCGGACGCCCTGCTGGTCAATACGGCCCGGGGCGGCATCGTCGACGAGACAGCCCTCGCGGCCGCCCTGCGGGAGGGCCGGATCGGTGGTGCCGCCCTGGACGTGATTTCTACGGAGCCGCCGCCCCCGGATCACCCCCTCCTCGCCCCCGACATCCCAAACCTCATCCTGACGCCCCACGTGGCCTGGGCCAGCCGGGCTGCCCGGCAACGGCTGCTGGACGCCGTGGCCGCCAACATCGAAGACCATTTCCTTGCCGAGGGTCGCAGAGCCTAGACCCAGCCCCGAGACCCTGGCGGGCCTGCTCTCAGTCGGACCGGATGGGCGCTACCTTGAACACCTCCTCCAGGCTGGTCAGGCCCTGGGCGACCTTGATCGCCCCACTGATCCGCAGGGGCCGCAGGCCCTTCTGGTAAGCCAGACGGCGCAGGGGGGCCTCGTCGAGCTCCCGGGTGATGAGGTCGCGGATCTCGTGGTCCAGCATCAGGATCTCGTAGAGTCCGATGCGCCCGTGGTAGCCGGTATTGCGGCACTCCAGGCACCCCCTGGCCTCAAACAGGGCGTCCGGCGGCTGGAGCCGCCAGGGGCTCACCAGGGAGTCCCAGAGGTCCGGGTCGAAGGGTGCGGACTCCTTGCAATGGGGGCAGAGGGTCCGCAACAGGCGCTGGGCCACCACCCCGATCACGGTGGCCTTGATCAGATAATGGGGCACGCCGATGTCCAGGAGCCGGGTGATGGCGGAAGGCGCGTCGTTGGTGTGCAGGGTGGAGAGCACCAGGTGGCCGGTGAGGGAGGCCTGGACCGCCATCTGAGCGGTCTCCAGGTCGCGGATCTCGCCGACCATGATGATGTCCGGATCCTGGCGCATCAGGGTGCGGATGCCGCTGGCGAAGTCGAGCCCGATGTTGTGCTGCACCTGCATCTGGTTGAAGGCCGGCTCCACCATCTCGATGGGCTCCTCCACGGTGCAGATATTGACCTCCGGCGTGGCCAGGGTCTTCAAGGTGGAATAGAGGGTGGTGGTCTTGCCCGAGCCGGTGGGCCCCGTCACCAGGATGATGCCGTGGGGGCGGCTCACCATGTCGCGCCAACGCCGGGCGTCCTCCTCGCCGAAACCCAGGTCCGCGAAGCCCTTGAGCAGAACCTCCGGGTTGAAGATCCGCATCACCAGCTTTTCGCCGAAGGCGGTGGGCATGGTGGAGAGGCGCATCTCCAGCTCCCGGGCGTCCTCTGAACGGGTCTTGATGCGCCCGTCCTGGGGCCGGCGCTTCTCCGCCACGTCCATGCGCCCCAGGATCTTGACCCGGCTGGTGATGGCGGCCATCACGGTGGCGGGCACCTGGTAGACCGGGTGCATGACCCCGTCGATGCGGAAGCGGATGTTTCCGAAGTCGCGTCGGGGCTCCAAGTGGATGTCGCTGGCCCGCTGGTCGAAGGCGTACTGGAGTAGCCAGTCGACGATATGGACGATGTGACTGTCGTTGGCGTCGATCTGCCCGGCCTTGCCCAGCTCCACCAGGGCCTCCAGGTTGTTGAGCCCGAGGCGACGCTCGGGCCCGCCGCTCACCGCCCCCTTGATGGAGTTGGAGACCCCGAAGAACTCCTTGCGGTAGCGCTCGATGTCCCGGGGGTTGGCCACCACCCGCACGATCTCGCGCTTGATGATGCCCCCCAGCTCCTCGATCCAGCCCGTGAGATAGGGCTCCGAGGTGGCGAAGACCGCCCGTTCGGGGGTCAGGGAGACCGGCAAGATGCGGTTCCAGGCGGCATAAGCGACGGTGACCAGGTCCCCCACGTTGGGTGCGTCCATCTTGAGCGGATCGATGCGCAGGTATCCCAGGCCGCTCTTGTGGGCGAGCCAATAGGTGAGCTCTTCCAGGGTCAGGACCCGTTTCGGGGACTGGGCGTGGTGGAGCTTGGCGTCGGCCACCAGCTCCAAGGCGTGGCGCTCGGCCCGATCCTGCTGAGTGATGGTACGCGACAGGGTCTCGGCGGCCGCCCCACCCACCAGGCCGTCCGCCACCAGGTCGGCGAGTACCTCCTCCGGGGTGAGTCGATGGTCCGACCGCGACTCGTTTTGGTGTGCCTGGGCCATGCTCGGCTCCTAGTTGTGTCATCTCACGAGAAGACCCGACGCCGAAGCGGCGGGCATGCACCAACTCAGGGCACCCCCGGCCGGCAGGGATTGCGACTGGCGCAATCGGGGAACCGGGTCAATGGGGCACCGCATGCTGCGAAGGGTTCGCCGCGAATTGCAATAGGGAACCGAGGGAAGCAAGGCCGCGGCGCTCTCGGTCACCGACGAGCCCGCGCCCGACCCACTGAGCTCGGGAAAACCCGCCTGGCGTAAGATGTGCTTAGTCAAGATCAGAAATCACCACGACAACGACCATCGGGAGACCCGCCATGTGGATCGAGCAGCCCCAGCTACTGGCCCAGATCGTCGAGGTCGCCCCCCAACCGGAGGACCTGGAACGGGCTCGCCGGATGCGCGGGGTCTTGACAGAAATGTCACTGCGTGACGAAAAGGTCCTCTTCGAGGCGACCCGGTACGAGGTCGATGGGTCACCCAGGAGTGACATCTCCTTGGCCCTGGACGCGCCGAGCCCCGAGGCACCGACCCGGATCCATTGAGCCCTTTGCCAGGGATCCGTTCCTCGTTTTGCTGGGTTCTGGGGGCGCGGGGACGCGCCGGCGACAACCTTGGGGCCGACCCCAGACCCGTCCCCAGACCCGAGCTCGGCGCAGCGCCGAGCGTCCTTATTCCCACCGAAAAAACCGGGCCGCCAGGACCAGGAAGGCGAGGGCCAGGCCCAAGAGGAGCAAGAGCTCCGGCACGACGTCCAGCAGCTGGCCTCCGTCGATCATGATGCACCGGGCGGCCTCCACCAGGTGGGTCAGGGGTGAGAGCTGAGAGAGGGCCTGGGCCGCGGCGCTGGTGCCCTCCATGGAGAACCAGACCCCGGAGAGCAGGAGCATGGGCCAGGAGATCAGATTCAGGATCCCGTCCGCCAGCTCCTCGGTACGCAACCGGGCCGAAACGATGAGCCCCAGGCTGATGAGGCACAGGGCCCCAGCCGCGTACAGCAACACCAGCGCCAGATAGGACCCGCGCATGGGGAAATCCAGGAGCAGGGCGACGCCGGAGTAGACCACCAGGCTCGCGCTCATCACCACCAGCAGACGGGAGAGCACCTGGGCGGCGAGGAACTCGAAGGGGGTGAGCGGCGTGGCCTTGAGACGCCGCAGCACCCCGTTCTTGCGGTAGCGCACGATCACCCAGCCCACGCCCCAGAGGCTCGAGAACATCACGTTCATGGCCAGCACACCGGGGAGCACCCAGTCCGCGTAGCGCACGGCCGTGCCGCTCAGGGTGCGGCGCTCCGGCGCCGGGCCGGAACCGGATCCGTCCGCGGCTTGGCCCTCTGCCCAGAGCAGTAGGCGTTCCGCCACATAGCCCTTCGGTGACTCCAGGTTCACCCAGTAGACGAGCGGCTCCCGCCTCAGGTCCACCAGGAGGTCCACCTGGTGCCGTTCCACCTTCCGGACGGCCGCCTCGGAGTCGGCAACAGGCACGAAGCGGACGTACTCCAGGGCGAGAAGCCCTGAGCGCTGGACGGGCAGGGCACCGTCCGGGGTCACCACCCCGACCTTGAGCTGATCCTCAGGCTCGCCGCTGAAGATGAAGGCGAAGGCCAGCACCATCAGGATGGGCATGAAGATGCTCCAGCCGAGCCCGGCCCGGTCCCGGTAGAACTCTCGGTTACGGGCGACGAGGATGGCGAGGATGCGGCGCCACATGGCTCAGGGCTCCAGTTCTTATCCCAATTCAGCGACTTGGATCATGATCGCAGGGCATGGCCGGTAAGCTTGAGGAAGAGGTCCTCCAGGTTGGGGGTGGAGACCCGGAGATCCTTGATCTCCGCCCCCACCCGTTCCAGCTCCTTTAGGATTGGGGCGACCTGGTCGGTGAACAGCTCGATCTCCCCCTCCCGGCGTGCCGCCCCCGCCGGCAGGGACAGGGACCCAGGCCAGGCGTCTGCGGGCAGCCGGATCACGGCGGCGGGGAAGTGCTCCCGCACCAGTTGGCTAGGCTCACCTTGGGCGATGATGCGGCCCCGGTCGACGATGGCGACCGCGTCGCACAGTCGCTCCGCCTCCTCCATGTAGTGGGTAGTCAGGATCACGGTGGCACCTCGCCGGCGCACCGTCTCGATCAGGCCCCAGAAATTTCGGCGCGACTGCGGGTCGAGCCCCGTCGTGGGCTCGTCCAGAAAGACCAGTTCCGGCTCGTTCACCAGGGCGATGGCCAACAGCAGGCGCTGGCGCTGTCCCCCGGAGAGCTTTCGGGTATCCCGCTCCAGGATCTCCCCCAGATTGCACAACCGAATCAGCTCGTCCCGGTCCGCTTGGCGCCGATAGAGGCTCCCGAACAAACTGAGGGACTCCGCCACAGTCTGGAAGTCCTGGAGCGCCGTGGCCTGGAACTGGATACCGATGGACTCGCGATAGACCCGGTCCAGGGGCCGGCCGCGATAGAGCACCTCGCCCCTGTCCGGTGTCTGGATACCCTCCAGCATCTCCAGAGTGGTGGTCTTGCCCGCCCCGTTGGGTCCCAGTAGCCCAAAGCAGTGCCCCGCGGCCACGGCGAAGCTCACCCCGTCCACGGCGCGCACGCCGGGAAAGGTCTTCACGAGGTCTCGAGCCTGGATCAGATGGTCCAAGGTGGCTGGCTCCCAACGCTGGCGGCGGCTGAGCCGCCTGTCGCGACCGGCGCCGACCGGGGC
>JBGSUY010000154.1:0-1868 GCA_041753195.1 Chromatiaceae bacterium | reverse complement strand
GCGCCTGCCAGCCGGCGGCGTCGGGGCCTTGGAATCCCTCGCCGACGAACCTCATCGACCGACTCGCCGGACTGTTTGCGGCACGGCCAGGGCGCGGTGCGGCGGGGGCGCAAGCGCCATACCCTTTCGCCCGCACCCTGTTCCCGTCCATGGAGTCGCGCCACCGATGCAGGGCCGATCGCCGGCCCTTACATGCACCCGTGGGACCTGGCCAACGACTACACTCGGTAGAGCGCCCCCGACGGGTCCTGCGAGCAGGTGCCCGGCAACTAACCCTTGAGGCAAGGCGCGGCTCCCACCAAGAGCGCCAGGACGAAGAAACCACATCTGGCTGGTATCCATGCGACACCCCGATGGCGCCGGGGCTTTGCGCGGCTCTCAGAGTACCGCCTGTCCGTCGAAGCTCGGGGCCTCGATCATCAGGCCCCGGACCTGATGGCGTCGGCCACTTCCGCGCCCTTGCGCCAGCTTACCCGGGCGCATTCCCCGACACGCAAGACCAGAAGCGGAACGCCCTCGTCATTGGCCCCGCCGACCGGGAGCTCCGCCTGGTAAGGCGCTGATGACGTGCTATCCTCGCATCCGATCAGGTCGTTACGCCAGGCTGTTGTTGCATGGGTTGGTTTCCGAACGGATTTGTGTTCGGGCACCCACATGTCGGGGCATGGGAGACCCGATCGATTAGCGCCTCCCGCACGTGAATCCTTAAGGTCTTTACTGAACGAGCCGATGGACACCGGCCAAGATGGGAAGGCACTGCCGTTACCAGCCAGCGCCCCAGACTGTGGCCGCCTGATTCACGCGCCCAACAAGGCGTTCAGCGGGCTGATCACCGCGCTGCCTCCGCGCTGGAGCACGTAGGTCCGCGTAGTGCGCAGATCCCGGTTCCCGAGCTGCTCCTGCACGGTTCGGATGTCCATGCCACGTTCCAGCAGATCGGTAGCGAAGGAATGGCGCAAGGTATGGCAGGAGGCCGGCTTCTGGACCCGGGCGTTGCGTACCGCTGCCCTCACCGCCTTCTGGATGCTGCTCTCGTCAACGCGGTGCCGACGCTCAACGCCGGAACGCGGATCGACACTGCGGCTGCCGGAAGGAAAGACATACTGCCAATGCCACTCACGCGGCGCGTTGGGATACTTCCGCTCCAGGGCGTGAGGGAGGTAGACCGCACCGAACCCATCGGCCAGATTCTTGTCATGCAGCAGCCGGACATGCTCGAGGTGCTGCCTCAAGGGCACGATGAGGCTGTCCGGCAGGGTGACCACTCGGTCCTTCGCTCCCTTGCCGTCCCGCACCAGGATGGCGCGATGGTCAAAGTCCAGGTCCTTCACCCTCAAAGTGCAAACGCCCCGAAAGCACCGGGCGGGCAGGCTCCCTGTCGCGCCAGCCGTCTGCTGACGATCGCCGATCGTCCTGCGTCCTTCTCGGACTACCCTCGGCATCCGGACGAGCACAGGCGACAGGACACCCGAAGCCGGGCCTTGCGTCCCGGCCGCGGTTGCAGACACTGGACTGGCGGGATAGACGGCAATCTTCCCTGTTGCTCCAGCACTGGCGCCCTCAGACGACGGCGGGCCACCCCGGATTCCGCGGGCCAAGCCTCTGATTCAAGGACCGACCCGCGCATCTACAGCCGGCCCAGGGCGGCGGGGACAATTTTCCGGGCTTCGGGGTAGGCGGCAAAGTGCCGTGTTACAACACGGAAGATTTCCAGTTACTCAATGTTAAGGATTGAGTGAAAAACAAGTAATACATACGCTCAGCTAATACCGTGCGCATCGACGACGTAGTTCCAATGACCGAGGACGTCGTCATGGCGAATGAATCTGTCCTTGAGGTCGCGGAACGTCTCGGAGCATTTGCGGCCG